>JBMOEO010000019.1:0-44847 GCA_049318945.1 Phototrophicaceae bacterium
AAATGGAACAATGGGTGTTGAATTATACAGGTCCAGATGATGGTTGCATGATATTGAAAGCCAATTGACCGAGCAATCTGGGTGAAATCTGCGCCAACGCTCTTCTGTCCGCCTTTGTTCTTATCAAGTGGGATGTTCAAACAGAACCGTCCATCATCCTTGAGCCAGTCATAACAACGGCGCATCCACTGCTCAGAGAAGTCTAAGTAGTCCTCATACGTGCTGTCATCGGCATGACTGTTGTAATCAATTGAGACATTGTAAGGGGGAGAGGTGACGATTAAATCCACAGTGCCTGCAGGGATGCTATCAATAGCAAGAACGCTATCGTTATAGATTTTGATTTGGTCGTTTTGATAGTACAGCATGAATAAACTGATCCCATATTCTGGACGTGCTTCACGATTTTATCATAGCACAGCGTGCGATTTCAGTCCACGAAAATTCGCTCAATTGTTCCAAACGCCCATGCACGGCATGCCAGCATCGGCAACGGTTTCACACAAATTCGGAAAATCGTTAGGCTATGTGCGTTAGGATGGTGTTATACTGGAAACGATTGAATAGTTTATTGATTGAAACTTGTCACCTGTAGTTTTTGAGGAGAGGTATTTTTGGCTACATCTTCTGAGTTATCCACACTGGCAATCAATGCCATTCGGGTATTGTCCATTGAAGCAGTACAACGCGCCAACAGCGGACACCCCGGCTTACCGATGGGGGCTGCCCCCATGGCTTACGCGCTTTGGATGCAACACCTGCGCTATAACCCTCGCAACCCACAATGGTTCAACCGTGACCGCTTCATCCTAAGTGCAGGGCATGGGAGCATGTTGTTGTATTCGTTGCTTCATCTAACGGGGTTCGATGTGTCTTTGGAAGACATCAAGAACTTTCGTCAGTGGGGTAGTCCTACCCCCGGTCATCCTGAATATGGCGAAACCCCCGGCGTAGAAACCACCACCGGCCCCTTGGGGCAAGGGGTAGCAAACGGGGTAGGCATGGCACTGGCGGAGGCATTTCTAGCGAAAACCTTCAACACGCCCGAACACCCTATCATCGACCATTACACTTATGTTCTCGCTGGAGATGGCGATCTGATGGAAGGGGTCGCTATGGAAGCGTGCGCTTTGGCAGGGCATTGGGGGTTGCATAAGCTGGTTGTGCTGTACGATTCCAATGACATCACCCTCGACGGCGAAGCCAACATGACCTTCACGGAGGACATCCCACAGCGTTTCGCCTCACAAGGTTGGAACGTCTTGCGCGTTGCCGAAGGGAATGAGTATGCCCATGTGAGCGAAGCGATTGCCCAAGCGAAAACCGAAACCCAACGTCCGACGTTGATTGAGATCAAAACCACCATCGGCTATGGTAGCCCCAACAAGGCGAACAGTAGCAAAGCGCATGGCTCGCCACTCGGTGAAGAGGAAGTACGCTTGACCAAGCAGGCACTCGGATGGACAGAAAGCGAACCGTTCGCCATCCCAGCGGAAGCACTCGCCCATTTCCGTGAAGCAATCGAACACGGGGCGCAAGCAGAATCCACATGGCAAGAGCTATTCAGCGCGTGGCAAGTTGCCAATCCCGCCCAAGCCCAAGCGTTAGATAACGCCCTTCGTGGGGTGTTGGTGCAAGGATGGGATCAAAGCCTGCCCCATTACACCGCCTCAAACGCCACGCGCAACGCTGGCGGAGACGTACTCAACGCCATTGCCCAGCACTTTCCCACGATGATCGGTGGCGATGCTGACCTTGCCGGCAGTACCAAGACGCTCATCAAGGGTGCCAGCCACACCGCCCACCACCAGCCTGCCGCGCGGAACATCCGCTTCGGCGTGCGTGAACATGCGATGGGCGCGATTGTGAATGGGTTGGCGTTGCACGGGGGGATCATCAAGCCCTATAGTGCCACGTTCTTAACCTTCAGTGACTACATGCGCCCTGCCATGCGCTTAGGCGCGTTGATGCACATCCCTACCGTGTATGTGTTCACGCACGACAGCATTGGCTTAGGGGAGGACGGACCCACGCACCAATCGGTTGAACATGTTATGGCATTGCGCTTGATCCCCAATTTATATGTTTTCCGCCCGGCGGACAGCAACGAAACGGTAGCAGCATGGCGCACCATCATGACTTTGACCAAGCCCAGTACCATCATTTTGACGCGCCAAAACGTTGCCTCTTTGTCAGCAGATGGCGTAGCGGATGGGGTGGCACGTGGGGGTTATGTCCTCGCTGATAGCGACGGCACGCCCGATGTCATTCTCATGGCAAGCGGAAGCGAAGTGGAAATCGCCCATGAAGCGTATCACGTGCTCACGGCGGAGGGCATCAAAGCGCGGTTGGTTTCGTTGCCGTGTTGGGAATTGTTTGATGAACAACCTGCTGAATACCGCGAAAGTGTGTTACCTTCCTCTGTACGCAAGCGTGTTAGTATAGAAGCAGGTGTTACAACGGGTTGGCAGAAATATGTCGGCATGGATGGGGTGTGCATCGGTGTAGATCGCTTTGGTGCAAGTGCCCCCTACGAAAGAGTGTATGAGGAATATGGCATCACTGCTCGTGCGGTTATAGAAGCAGCACGACACTTATTAGGCTAACAGATTAAGGAGCAATGGAACACATGACCATTCCACCTATACAGGTTCAGTCATTGGGTCAAAGTATCTGGACGGATAATATCTCGCGCAGGATCATTGATAACGGTGAACTTCAGCAGTTAGTAGAAGTGGGGGGCGTGTTGGGTCTCACTTCTAACCCGTCCATCTTCCAACAGTCAATCGGCGAAAGCTCAGATTATGATGAGGTCATTCACGCTAATCTGGATTTAGACGCGGTTGAACTGTATGAGAAACTCGCCGTGCGTGACATTCAAGACGCGGCAGATCTGTTGCGCGGTGTCTATGATCGCACCCAAGCGCAGGACGGATACGTTAGCCTAGAGGTCTCGCCCAAGCTGGCGCACGATGCAACGGGTACGGTGGCAGAAGCAAAACGCCTTTACCGCGCCGTCAACCGCCCCAACCTCATGATAAAGATTCCAGCAACCATAGCGGGCTTAAGCGCGATCGAAGAGACCATCGCCAGTGGCATTAGCGTGAACGTCACCCTGATCTTCTCGGTAGCAAATTATGAAGTAGTAGCAGAAGCGTACATCCGCGGTATCGAACGTCTCCATGCCAGCGGTGGCGACATCAGCAAGGTGGCTTCTGTGGCAAGTTTCTTCATCAGTCGCATTGATTCGCTGGTGGATGATTTGTTGAACACCAATGTGCGCAGTGCCACCGGGCGCGACCTTGACCGCATCCGCATGAATGATGAGCTATTGGGCAAGGTGGCAATCGCCAACGCCAAACTTGCTTATGCCAGCTACCAACGCCTCTTTGAGGGAGAACGCTTCGCCACATTGCGCCAAGCAGGGGCACAAGCACAACGTCCGTTGTGGGCTTCCACCTCCACCAAGAACCCCAACTATCCCGCCACCTACTATGTGGATACGCTGATTGGCAAGAACACCGTCAACACCTTGCCCCCCAGCACGCTCAAAGCGTTCACCGCTTCCACCGCCACCCCAGCCGAAACGCTCACCCAAGACCTTGATGCTGCCCAACAGGTGATGAACAAGTTAGCAGAAGTGGGTGTGGATATGCACGCCGTCACCGAACGTCTGCAACTCGAAGGGATCGACAAGTTTGTGGATAGCTTCGATAAGCTGATCGGGCAAGTGGAGACCAAGCGCGTCATGCTCATGACGAACGTTATGGAGATGCAACGCACCGCATTGGGGATTTACCGCCAAGCGGTTGACCACGCCCTCACCAAGCTAGATGGGGAACACATCAACGGGCGCATCTGGAACAAGGATGCCACCATTTGGAAAGACAACCCCAACGTTATGACCAAGATTGTTAACCGTTTGGGATGGTTGGATGTCCTCAACACGATGGACTTGCCACGCTTGAAAGCATTGCAAACCACCATCCAAGCCAGCGCGTTTAAGCATATGGTCTTGTTGGGAATGGGGGGCAGTAGCCTTGCGCCAGAAGTGCTATTCAAGACGTTTGGGCAACAAGACGGCTTCCCCGATTTGCGCGTGCTAGACAATACCGACCCCGCCCAAGTGGCTGCCATCCGTAATGCGGTTGATCTGGAGAAAACCCTCTTCATCGTCTCTAGCAAGAGCGGTGGCACGCTAGAAACGCTCTCGTTCTATCGTTACTTCTTTGAACTCACTCACCACAACGGAAGCCAGTTCCTTGCCATCACTGATGAGGGAAGCATCCTGCAAACCATCGCCCAAGAAAATCAGTTCATGGATGTGTTCATCAACCCCTCCGACATTGGCGGACGCTACAGCGCGTTGAGCTACTTTGGGCTGGTGCCCGCCGCGTTGATCGGCTTGGATTTGGATCGCCTATGGGAAAGTGCTACGCGCATGTTCATGGCAATTGGCGAGGACATCCCCGCCAGCCAGCATCCGGGGTTATGGCTTGGGGCAATCATGGGGCAAATGTACGCCGAGAAGCGTGATAAGTTGGTGATCGTTGCCAGCCAAGAGATTGAAAGTTTTGGCGATTGGGCAGAACAACTCATCGCCGAAAGCACCGGCAAAGAGGGTGTGGGCGTTGTTCCCGTAGTAGGAGGACCCATTGCCACCGCCCAAGACTACGCCAGTGACCGCGTGTTCATCTATCTCAAGCTGGTGGGCGCGGCTGACAATGAAGAGATGGATGCCAAAGTACGCGCCCTGCGTGAGGCAGGACAACCACGCATCACGTATCACCTCAAGGACAAGTACGACCTCGCTGGGGAGTTCTTGCGCTTTGAGTATGGCACGGCGATAGCGGGCTACATGCTCAAGATCAACCCGTTTGATGAGCCAAATGTTTCAGAGGCGAAGGCGAACACCGACGAATTGCTCAAGTATTATGCCGAACACGGCACGCTCCCGACGCAAACGCCAGACCTCACCAACGGAGCAATCAGCCTCTACATGAGCGCAAGCACCCGTGAACCCCTGCGCGAACTGTGCGAGCAACACAACTTCAACAGTGAAAACATCGTTGAGGTGATCGCCGCGCAAATTGTGGGCACGCGCGCCGGGGATTACTTTGGCATATTAACCTACGCGCCTGTCACGAAAGAAACCTCCGCCACGCTCCAACTCTTACAGAAGCGTTTGCGTCATGCCACCCGTCGCGCGGTGACGTATGGTTATGGACCTCGCTACTTGCATAGCACCGGGCAACTGCATAAGGGTGGGGCAAATAATGGGATATTCTTCCAGTTCACGCATGATGATGTTGAACAGATTGCCATCCCCCAAGCCAACTATGACTTTGGCACGCTTAAGACCGCCCAAGCCGCGGGGGACATCAAGGCGTTAACCGATCACAAACGCCGTAGCATCCGCATTCATGTATCCGATGGAAACATTCAGGGCGCGTTAGAGGCACTCCTCAAAGCACTAGACATCGTAGACACACGCCGTACCGCTAGTTAATAATCGTTTAGGTGTGGGGGGTATATAGACCGCCCCCCACCCTATCGCAGGTTACGCACGCCGAAGGGTTAAGTCACGCCATTGGGTGATGATGCGCTCTAAGGTTTGTGATTGCGATAGATAGGTAGCATCAATCTCGATGACCCCACTTTTGCCCCGTGCTGACCACGCCGTCTTGAGTTTGCCTAGTTCTAGGTCACGCTCGGCAGGGTCATGATAGCGCGTGCCCATCGCCAAGTGTAACCGACTGAGTACCGCGTCTAGTTGTGCCACCAAACAAAACACAGGACCCGTTTCTGCCAGTCGCTCCAGCATATTCCCGTTGCCCAGTGTGTCTCCGCTCACCCGTAGCACCACCCCACGATTGAGCAGAATTTCGTTGAGTGCTTGCGTCTCAATATTCTTCAGGTGCGCTTGCCCAAAGGTCTCCCGAATTTCTTCGATGCGCATTCCTGCCAGTTGCTCCACGCGGTCTTCCACAATGACCAACCGCCTGCCCAAGCGTTCCGCCAATTCACGCCCCAACGCCGGCTGATTCGGTCCGGTGTAACCCGTCAGGATCAGGTTTCGGTCGGCATCGGTTAACAGGTGAAGGGGGGAGTTTATCGCCAAGCTGGAAACCACGCATCTAAATGTGGCAAAAGCTGGCTGAAGTCCGTGATGGTTGCGTCGGGCATAATGCTATCTTGTGTTGCTTGTGCATATTGGTGATGTGCCACTTTGCGCCACACCCCTTTCATGCCCATGCGTTGGCTACCCAACACATCCGCAACCAAGTTATCCCCCACAAAAACCGTTTCATCGGGTTGGGCATTGAGGGCGGAAAGAGCAGCTTGAAAGATTGAGGGATGCGGTTTTAGCCGTCCAATGTCCGCTGCCGTGATGACGCAATCAGGAAAATAATGCAATAGGGATTGCGTTTCTAATTCACGCAGGCGCATGCTGGCGGTTTGAAAGGCATTGGTGACAATCCCCAACTGGATGCCGTGTTGTACAAACAGATCTAACACGGGGGGGACATCCTCAAAGGGCATCACACCCGGCGCGGCATCCCAGCCGTAGTGTTCAACCAAGGTGGGCACATCGAGCGCAGTCTTGGGGATGCCCGCTTCAAAAAACAAGTCCATGATGAGGTGTGCCAAATGAGGAGAAATCAGCGTCTCATGCCCCATCTTCCAACTGCGCTCTGCTCGCTGGGGGAGTTGCTCAACTAACCATGTGGGAGTGGGTGGGGTATGACCTAACCCCACCAGATAGTTACACACTGACTGAAAACGGTTCAACTCCAGTTGATGGAACTGCCCGTCAAACTTGCTCCAGTCAATGAGCGTATCATCCATATCAAATAAGATTGCCTTGAGGGTGGACATTAGCGAATGACTGCCGTCGCACGCCAAGTTAACAAGACATCCTCAAGGCTGGCATCCATCGTGCTAAAGCGTGGTTTCCAGTTGAAAGCAGATTTGACGCGCTCATTGCTCACGCTCACGTTGGTATTCAAAACCGCCATCTGATCCTCACCGTATTGCATATTGGCAAGGAAGCTCGGCAGGCTCGGTGGGGTGGACAAGCCCAGCTTGCGCGACAACAGGCTTAAGACCTCATACGCCGAAACCGCCTTGTGGTCAACTAGGTTATAAACGCTGTCCAGCGTGTCGGCTTCAACCGCCGCCACCAGCGCACGTGCTGCGCTTTCGGCACGTGTCCAATTGGTGAGGTGATCTTTAGAGCCGGTTAGGGTGGGATTTGCGCGTAAAACAATTTGCTCCAATTGACGGATGGGATCGGTTGCTTCTGCACTATACAAATGCCCCAAGCGGAAGACCGTTGCCCCCACGCCAAAAGCGGCAGCTTCTGCTTCTAGCAAGGCATGAAGCCACGCATTCCCCTTTGCCTTGCGGGTTTTGGCGGTTTCATCTACGGCGTGGTCATTGTCGCGGTAGAGATAGGCAAAGCTGGTGGTGAGGTAGTGTTTGACGGGTGACTGTTGCACGGCTTCGGCGGTTGCCACGCCAGCCCCGTGAATAGCAGTTGCACCCGAAGCCCAATCCTGCGCCAGCCATGGAACTTGGTTATAGGTTTGGGGGAGCAAGTTCACCACCACTTCCGCTTCCGTCAAGCGCAAGGTGCTTAAGACTTCGCCGGTACGAGTGGCATCCCCATACACTGGCAATGCCCCAATCTGACGCAACCCATCCGCTTGCATGGAAGTATTGACGCGGGCACTAACGCTATGACCATTCGCCACCAAGAGCGCGGTTAACGTCCGCCCGATGGCAGTAGTGGCATCATTGATGTAGATATTCGACATGGATTTTTTCCTCAAGGTTAAACTCGTGACAAAACGTGCTTCAGTATACCACACGCCCCTACAAGCACACCCCACCAAGTTAGCCTCTCGTTTGAAAATCTGTGACGTATTCGGCGCGTTTTGTGCTATCTTTGAAGTAGGTTGAGCTTCAACCCATCCGTATACCAACAAAGGGCAAAATGGATTCATGGTTAAAAACTGGACAGCAAACGACATTCCAAATCAAAGTGGGCGAGTGGCAATTGTCACCGGGGCAAACAGCGGTTTAGGCTATGAAAGTAGCCGTGCACTAGCGCGTAAAGGGGCAACTGTCATCATGGCATGCCGTAACCCTAACAAAGCAGAGAGTGCTAAAGCACAGATTCTAGCCGAAATCCCCAATGCACAACTGCATTTGATGGCGTTGGATTTGGCGAAGTTGGCATCGGTTCATGCCTTTGTAGAGGCGTTCCGCAGTCAGTATGATCGTCTTGATATTTTGTTGAACAATGCCGGGGTGATGGCAATTCCACAAGCCACCACCGAAGACGGATTTGAGATGCAAATGGCGGTCAACTATTATGGGCATTTCGTTTTGACTGCTCGCCTATTTGATTTGATCGTGAACCGTCCCCATAGTCGGATTGTCAATTTGAGCAGTGTCGTTCAATATGGCGCAAGCATCCAGTTTGATGATCTCAACTGGGAGCGCAACTACTCCCGTTGGGGGGTGTATGGGCAAAGCAAGCTCGTCATGACCGTCTTTGCCAATGAACTAGACCGTCGTTTGAAATCCGCAAACATCGAAAACACCCGCGCCCTATCCGCCCATCCGGGTCTTTCCACCACCAACCTACAGGGCACATCAGCGGATGCCAGCGGGCATAAAGGGGAAGATTGGGCGTTCAAGTATGTTGTCCCTGCTCTGGGTCAGTCGCAAGAGATGGGCGCGTTGCCCCAGCTGTATGCCGCCACCAGCCCCGATGCACAAGGTGGGAAGTTCTACGGTCCTCGCTGGTGGTCACGCGGTTATCCTGCTGAATGCCCACAAACACCAGAAGCACGGCGCGTTGCGGACTGGCAGAAATTCTGGCAACGTAGCGAAGAACTAACGCAAACTCCCTTCAACGTTTCAGCCTAGCTTCATAACAAGAGATGTGACTTCATGGCAAAAGCACGAATCAAGTATGTATGTGGGAACTGTGGCTATTCCGCGCCCAAAGGGTATGGACGTTGCCCCAATTGTGGGGAGTTCAACACGATGGAGGAAGTGCTGGAAGAAGCACCCAAAAGCACCAAAGCCACTGTTCCCCGTACCAGTGGTTCAGCAATGGGGGTCAATTCCGCCTTGCGCCTTGCCGAAGTGAACATGGACATGGGCGCACGGCATGAACTCCCCGTCAAAGAATTTAGCCGTGTCTTAGGCGGGGGGATCGTCCCCGGTAGCATCATCCTGTTGGGGGGTGCGCCGGGTATCGGCAAAAGCACCCTTCTGCTTCAGATGTCTGCGTTGCTTGCCAACACCATCGGGCGCGTGCTATACGTCAGTGGTGAAGAAAGCACGCGCCAGATCAAAATGCGGGCGGAACGCTTGAACACCCAATCACATGATTTGTTCCTGCTCACTGAAACCAACCTCACTAGCATCATGGAACAAGTCCGCATGATTGATCCGGTGGTGTTGATCGTCGATTCCATTCAGACGGTCTACACCGATGAGATCGAATCTTCGCCCGGTAATGTGGCACAAGTGCGCGAGTGTGCCAGTCGCCTGCAGACGTTCGCCAAGAGCGCGGGTGTGAGTGTGTTCTTGGTGGGGCATGTCACCAAAGAAGGAAGCATCGCCGGTCCGCGTTTGCTCGAACACATTGTGGATACGGTACTCTATCTGGAAGGCGACCCCTTCCAACATTTCCGCTTGTTGCGTAGCGTCAAGAATCGCTTTGGCGCAACCAGTGAAGTGGGTGTGTTTGAGATGCAAGGGGAGGGCATGGTAGAAGTTCTCAACCCTAGCGAGGCGTTCCTTGCGGAGCGTGTGATTAGTGCCTCCGGCAGTACCATCGCGGTGACGATGGAAGGCACGCGCCCGCTCTTGGTGGAGATTCAAGCCCTCACCAGCCAAACCAGTTTTGGCAACCCACGCCGTACTCCCAACGGGGTTGACCTCAACCGCTTGCTATTGATTAGCGCGGTCTTGGGGAAGCGGGTCGGCTTCAAACTCCACGAACAAGATATTTTCATCAACGTGATCGGTGGGCTAAAAGTGAGCGAGCCGGCTTCTGATTTGGCAATGGCGGTGAGCATTGCCTCTAGTTATTTGGATCGTGTGATTCCTGCCGATATGGTGGTCATTGGTGAAGTGGGCTTGAGTGGGGAAATTCGCACGGTGAGCCAATTGGGTGCACGCCTAAGCGAGGCGCAAAAGCTCGGCTTCAAGCGTGCCTTAGTTCCGCGCACCCGTCGCCAGCCGGAGGGCATGCCCAAAGGCTTAGAACTCATCACCATTCGCAATGTGGCTGAAGCCCTCAAGCATGCCCTGCCCGATAAATAACCGAAAGAGACATCATGCCTGATACACCCATCTTGAAACTCAAGCCGACCGCCTCACGTCCGCCTCTTGCCCAACCCCGTGCGGTTTGGTGGGTGCGGTTGCTGGGAGCAGGGGTGCTAACGTTTGCCACAGAGGGCATCCTATGGTGGTATCGCACCCATCCCTTGCAAGAAAGCCTCCTCATCTTCGGCTTACATTTGGCTTTAGTCGGCTTGTTGTTGGATGGCATCGTGCGCTTCAAAGTGCGTGAGTTATTCGGCGAGCTAATTCTATTGGGCGGTTATGTGGTGCTTGCTGCCCCGTTGATGTACCCCGATTTGACCCTCGCCGAGTTGCCACGCACCTTCGCCACGCGCGTGATGGGTGGGATGTTCATCAGCGTGGGGTGGGGGTGGGCGGTCATCTGGCAAATCCTACATGGCTGGCAACCCAACCGCGCTACCGCGCTGGGTTTTGGGCTAGGCGGGTTACTGTGGGGGGTGTGGTTGCTGGAATCCCCAGCGTTGATTGGGCAACCTGCCACCCAATGGCTAGAGGTGGTCACGGTTGGGGGGCTGGGTAGCCTGCTCATCGCGCTCATCACCCCGTTTGCTACGCGCCCAGCCACGCTCACCGCAGACGACTTCCGCTTGACGCGCCTTGAGGGAGGCATCACGCTGGCGGTCATGGTGGGAAGTGCCCTATACCGTCTCTCATCCAGTAGCTTGATCTTGGACGCGCTCCCATTGTTGAGCATCACGCTAGGGTTCATCGTCTTGATCTTGTGGTTTCAGTCCTCCCCCAAAGCGAAAACCCTGTTACACCGCACTCTCCCTTTACAACCGATTGCCTACCGTTCCCTCATCACGAGCCTATGCGCTTTCGTAGGAGTAGGTCTCATCAGCCTATGGCTCTTGGGTGAGGTGACACAAATCATCCCCCTAGCAGACATCACGTCCACGTTGGTGGCGTTGGTGGGGTTGGCGTGGTTGCCCACCGTCGCGCTGGTTTTAGGGGTGCGTGCCTATCGTTGGCAAGTGCGCACTGGGCGCAATTTATAGGCAGGCTTTTATATCTTCTCAAGTTAAAAGTAACAATTTTGCAATTATACATTTGCGGCAGGTTGTAAGTATCAGTATACTTTAGTGACCATCTATATTCCAAATGAAAGCGGTCATTGCCCATCCAAGCAATGCCCCAAATATGAAGCGAGTTCAAAATGATTGGACGCAAACTCCGCCAGCGTTACGAGATTCAAAAGCACTTGGGCGATGGTTCAACCGCCACCGTTTATCTGGCACAGGACACTCGCCTAGGGCGCGAGGTTGCTCTAAAGGTTTTGTTGCCACACGTCAGAGAAACCGCCCGCAAACGTTTCTTTCAAGAAGCCCATGCCGCGGCAATGCTCAATCACCCCAACATCATGTCCTTATATGATGTGGATGAAGAAGACGGGTTACATTTCCTTGTTGTGGAGTATGTGCGCGGACAAAGCCTGACCGACTATATCCCCTCTACGCCAGATGTGGTGGTGGAAATTGGCGTACAAATTGCCGCCGCCCTCCACTATGCCCATGAAAACCAAGTGATTCACCGTGACATCAAGCCTGCCAACATCAAAGTTACCCCAGAGGGGCAAGTCAAAATCATGGACTTGGGCTTGGCACTCCCACGCGAGGCAAAGCGTGTCACCGCACATGGCATGGTCATCGGCACTCCCGCTTATCTTTCTCCTGAGCAAGCGCAAGGGCTGAAGCTAGACCGTCGCACAGACATTTATTCGCTGGGGGTGGTGCTGTTTGAAATGGCAACGGGCAAACTTCCGTTTGATAATGATGACATTGGCGCGTTACTGTTGCAACAGGTGCGCCAAGCCCCACCCAAACCGCGCGACCTCAACCCTGATACTCCAATGGCATTAGAGAATGTCATTCTGAAGGCACTCGAAAAGAAACCCGAACACCGCTACCAATCCTGCCAAGCGTTGATGATTGCCCTAGAAGCCTCTATGGCGCGTCAGTCCAGCCGCCCCACACAACCGCCCACCAATGTGGGCACATCTACCAACGACGACTTTAAGGTTGAGCCTCCCGCTCCCACCGCCAATAAAGGCAACAGTCGCATCACGCGCGTTGTTCTGGCGGATGACCATAACCTACTGCGTAAGACGCTTGTCACCTATCTTGAACAACAAGATAACCTCGTGGTGGTTGGGGAAGCATCCGATGGTGATGCCGCCGTTAAGCAGACGGTTGCGCTCCTGCCGGATATTTTGATCCTTGACCTCAATATGCCCGGACTCAGTGGGTTAGAGGTGCTAACGCGCATTCGTGCCGAAGCCACCAGCGTGAAGGTCATCGTGCTAACCGGACGTGAGGAAGATTGGTATATCATCCAAGCATTACGACAAGGGGCAAACGGTTACATCCTGAAGAGTGGTAACGAAGATGAATTGGTGCAGGGCATTCAAAAAGTTTTAGAAGGTCAATTGGTGTTGGGGCAAGGTGTAGCAGAACGCATGGTTGATAGCCTCATTGACCGCCGTGGCGATTCCGTGAATGCCAGCAACATCACCGAAGTAGAACGCCAACTGTTGTTATATGTGGCAGGGGGCTATGAAAACGATCAGATTGCCAAGCGATTACAAATCCCGCTCCCAACTTTGATTGAAACGCTTGCACGGACGATGAATAAACTCGGTGCGAAAGACCGCCATAAAGCGGCACTGATCGCTTTGCGTAACAACATCATCTCGCTTGACCAACTGCACGAACTATAGCGACACAGATGATGGCGTTGGGGGATGAGTTAGGATCATCCCCATGACAGGGTTTCGCTTTGGCGTTATCATTAGCATAGCACGCTCATTCAAGATCATACGGGAGTTTTGAACATGGCAGAAATTGCAGTATTTGAAGTGAAAGAATATATGGTCATCCTTCGTCAATTGGAGACGATGGACTTCAACGGGGCGAAGCTCAAGCTACGCGCCATTGTGCGTTGTCATGGGGATGAATACACGCTGGATGTGAATTTCCTCGATGTAGACAGTCCCTTCCCTCAACCCGCCTTCAACCAAGAGGAGAAGAAGGGGCACATGTTTATGCCATACCAGCACCTTCCCATCTTCGTTGACCTGCTACGCAACGAAAAGCCGATCTTCGCTCACTTACGTGGCGACAAGCCGGAGTGGACAAGCATCACCACCACCAAAGAGCCGGTTGGTGAGGGTGAAATTTCTCATCGCTAATTCTTCGACCATCTGCTTGCCTGTTGCCCCTCCTTGTACGGGTGGGGGACAGGCACAACTCCTAGCTTAAGGTGCTGACTTCATGAGATTGTTGATGCTAGTCGTTCGCATGGATGAGGATGATTGGGCAACGGCTTTCATTCCGCGCTGGGTGGAGGCGTTGGCACAACAGGTTGAGCATGTGGAGGTGTTGGCTTTGGAAGTGGGGCGCGTTGCCCCCTTGCCCAGTAATGTACGTGTTCACTCGATGGGCAAGACCAGCACGCCCACACCATCCCCGCGCGATAGCTTTGCACGGTGGCGCGTGTTATACGGGTTTTATCGCCAAGCGTGGCGGTTGTTGCCCCACTGTGATGCTGTGTTCGTCCACATGATCCCCCGTTATGCGTGGTTGATTGCGCCGTTGGCTGTGCTTTATGGCAAACCGATCACCTTATGGTATACCCACCGCCAGATCAGTGCTGACCTCAAGCGTGCCCTCCCGTTTGTGCGTCGGGTTGTCACTGCCGTTCCCAACAGCTTCCCCCTTTCTAGCGCGAAGGTGCGCCCGTTGGGGCATGGGGTCAATCCGACCTTCTTCACCCCCGCGCCCTCTCGCCCACGAGAGCGGCTGATTGTCCATGTGGCACGCCTGCAACCGATCAAGCAACAGGCATTACTCCTTGATGCACTCGCACACCTCCCCGACTATACGGCGGTTTTCATCGGGGGTATCCCCGAAGGTGAAGACCCTCGCTATCTGGAGACCCTACGCCAACATGCTGAACGCTTGGGCGTGGCACAACGGGTTATCTTCACGGGGGGGCTTTCCGCCGAAGCCGTGCGCGATTGGTATCAACGCGCCAGCATCGCCATCAACCTAAGCCCCGTCGGCTTGTTTGATAAAGCCGCGCTAGAAAGCATGTTGTGTCAAACTCCCACCATCGTCACCAACCCCGCCTTTGCGGATGTGCTTGGAGAGTACGCGCCCATGCTCATAACAGGGTACTCAGTCCATCAACTGACCGCTACAATACAATCCATCAGCAACTTGAACGACACCGAACGTACCCAGCTAGGGGAGCATTTGCGACAACAAGTGATTGCCCAGCACAGCCTTTCGGCTTTAATCCCCCGTTTGGTCAGCGTTCTCAATACAGGAGAAATTTCATGAGCATTCGCCCCATGCAACCCGATGACTGGGCGGCAGTCCGCGCAATTTATGCAGAAGGCATTGCCACAGAGCAAGCCACGTTTGAGCTAGAAGTGCCCACATGGGAGGCTTGGGATGCCAACCATCTTCCCGATTGTCGGCTTGTATATGAGCGAGAAGGTACGGTGGTGGCATGGGCGGCACTCGGTCGCGTGTCTAGCCGTCGCGTGTATGTTGGCGTGGCAGAAGTGAGTATTTATGTGAGTGCCAAAGCACGGGGTACGGGCATCGGTAAAATCCTGTTGGGTGCTTTGGTGGAATCTTCAGAGCATGTCGGCTTTTGGACGTTGATGGCAGGGATTTTCTTGGAGAACGTCGCCAGTACCGCCATTCATCGCGCATGTGGCTTTCGTGAAATTGGCTACCGCGAGCGCGTGGGTAAGTTGAATGGCGAATGGAAGGATGTCCTGTTGTTAGAACGTCGAAGCAAAGTAGTGGGGATAGATTAAAACCACGTGTCAGCATGGAAGGTCGTCCGCCACGTCACCCATACCCTGTTCATCAGTGGGATTCGCCTGCGTTGTCCGCATTGCCAAAAGGGGCGTATCTTTGCCACTCCCTTTGAAGTGGCCCCTACGTGTGCAACCTGTCAGGTGCGCTTTGAGCGCATGAGTGGGGAGTCTTTGGGTGGGTTAATGCTCAGCATGACCTTGCTCCCCATTGTCTCGATAGGGGGCTTCTTTGTGGGGGAGGTGGTGTATGGGTTGCCACGCTCGCTGAATATCGGGTTTTGGTTGGGGTTCATCTTGTGTAGTGTGGGGTTGATGTACCGTCATTCACGGGCGATCTGGATTGGGATTAGCTACCTAAGTGGTGGTGTGTATGCCGATGCCCCCACGTCCCCTACCGACACCCTACGGGAACGTGTGAAGCACGCCTTCCACACCGCCCATCCTAAGCCAGAAGAATAACCCCATCATGGACTTCTGGTTACAACAACCCACCACACAACAAGAAGAGTACATCAAATTACTGAAACTGGTTGGGGGGCTAAGTCGTCTATTCTCTGATGCACCCGAACCCTACCTCTATTACAGAATGGCGGAGAAAATCTTCTGTCGTGCTTTTGAAGCACTAGACCATTCCCGATCCGATATTGCGATTGATGCTTCTAAAAATGCAATAGGGGTTGGGTTAAAAACTTTCCTACAACCCAGACAGGCTACTTATCAAAAAATTGCCGAGTTCAATGAGTCTAGTGAAGATATTCGCCAGACAAACACCCTCCAAGAAAAAGTTGAATTGTTGAGTGGCTTATATAATGAGCGCATCCAATTTGCACAAAATACGACAGGGGTAGAACGGCTTATCTATCATTGCGTATTACGCAAGAAAGATACATTCATCTTATGTGAATACCCTATCGAACCGATCAATCCTAATCAAATAAACATTTCCCCTCATAAAACTACCTCAATTGGGTTCAATGTGGGGGAGGTGCGCTTACGCTATGTATATTCAAAAAGCACACTCTATCGGGAATTTACATTGATGTCTTCGGGGTTTTTGATACCGATAGAAATCTATCAAGACCCTTTTCAGTTACTGGACATGCTTTATCTCAATCAAATCGCAATTGATAAGGCTCAACATCCAAGCGTGATTTTACCGCTGTATTCTCCTAAAGATATTGAAAATCCTATCGTTCCTGAACGAAGTGGGCTAAACCAATGGAACGCAGGTGGGCGAGTGCGTAATGAGGATGAAGTTTATATTCCCATTCCAAGATGGATACACACAACATTTGAAGGATTCTTCCCCCCTCGTGATGAACCGTTTGAATTGAGGCTACCCAATCAACAACGCTTACAGGCAAAGGTTTGTCAGGATAATGATAAAGCACTCATGACCAACCCTAACCGTGCGTTAGGGGAATGGATATTGCGTGATGTCTTACAAATTACCCCACATCAGCTCGTTACTTATGACCATCTCAAGCGACGTGGGATAGACTCGGTAGAGATTATCAAATACAGTCATAGTGAATTTGAAATAGCTTTTCGCAAATTAGGAAGCTATCAAAACTTTTATGAAATGTATAATTCATAATCGAACAAATCAGAAAATTTGTTTTATACTATTTCCTAAACAGGTGACGGTTTAATCAGGGGTTGTTTTGTTGTGAATTACAAATTACGTGTTGCCAGTATGTTCGCTGGAATTGGTGGGATATGCCAAGCATTCAACCATGCTGGCGCACAAGTAATGTGGGCGAATGAGATTGACAAACATGCTTGCATCACCTACCGCCTCAACTTCGGCACGGATTATCTGGTTGAACAAGACATCAAAACAATTGATTATGCCACCATTCCAGACTTTGATATTCTAACGGCAGGGTTTCCCTGTCAGGCTTTTTCCGTTGCGGGTTATCGCAAGGGTTTTGAAGACGAGCGAGGGAATCTCTTTTTTAATATTCGGGATATGCTCAAAGTCAAAAGCCCGCAAGCGTTCCTCCTAGAGAATGTGAAGAACCTCGTTAACCATGATAAGGGGCGCACCTTCGATAGAATCCAACAAGAGTTACAAGCACTAGGTTATACTTTCAAAACCAAAGTTCTAAGTGCACGTGAGCATGGAAACCTTCCCCAAACCCGTGAGCGCACCTTCATAGTGGGCTTCAAAGATCAGCAGCAGGCACAGGCTTTTGAGTTTCCTGCGCCCATTCCCTTGCAAACAACCATTGCTGATCTGATTGACTTCACTCACCAGCAAGACCCCTACTACTACTATTCCACCACGCATCCTTACTATCCTGAACTAGACCATGCCATTACCAAGCAGGATACCATCTACCAATGGCGCAGAATCTATGTTCGGGAAAATCAAAGCAATGCTTGCCCAACCCTAACAGCGAACATGGGAACAGGTGGGCACAACGTCCCAATCATCCGTGATGCACACGGGATTAGAAAGCTAACTCCTAAAGAAACGCTTCTGTTTCAGGGTTTCTCACCCGATTTCAAAATTCCTGAAGAGATGCCCAGAACACAACTTTACAAACAAGTCGGCAATTCTGTTCCCGTTCCTGTCGTCCAACGGATTGCCAGTGAAATGCTGAAGGTACTTCAACCTGTTTTAGTCTAGCCCGATGAGGAGCAAAAATCATGGAACGTATTAACATCTCTAGCGGAGCAAAATGGGAGCCAATTGTAGGCTACTCACGCGCGGTCAAGGTGGGCAATATCATTCATGTGGCAGGCACCACCGCCACCGATGCCAACGGTCAACTGGTGGGCATTGGGGATGCTTATGCCCAAACGCAACAGATCATCCGCAACATCGAAAAGGCATTGCATCAAGCTGGAGCATCGTTGGCAGATGTTGTACGCACGCGCATTTACGTGACGGACATCACGCAATGGGAAGCGGTTGGGCGGGCACATGGCGAGTTCTTTGCCACAATTCGCCCCGCTACTGCTATGGTGGAGGTGAGTCGCTTGATTGACCCGCTCATGCTGGTAGAGATTGAGGCAGAAGCGATTATCGGCTAAAGCGTGAAGATCACACTGGTAATTCTTTCATTGCAGGTCATACTTTCTGGCATGGGTGGAACATCCGCCCCCCTTCTATTCAGCTAGTCAAAAGGATCATAAGCATGTTGAATCTGTTGCACGATTTGTCCTCCGGACCCGAAGTCCCCGAAGTGGTGAATGCCGTTGTTGAAATCCCCAAGGGCAGCCGCAACAAATACGAATACAGCAAAACCGCTGGGGTGATGAAGCTAGATCGCGTGTTGTATAGCGCGGTGTTCTATCCAACCGATTACGGCTTCATCCCACGCACCCTCACCGATGATGGAGACCCCCTCGATATTTTGGTGTTGGTCAATTACCCCACCTTCCCCGGCTGTGTGATTGAAGCACGCCCCATCGGCATGTTCAAGATGGTTGACAAGGGCGAGCTAGACTATAAGGTCTTGGCAGTCCCCAACGATGACCCCTACTTCAAAGACTTCCACTCCTTAGAAGATGTCCCCGCCCATCTCATCCGCGAGATCGAACACTTCTTCATGACCTACAAAGATTTGCAGGGAACGAAGGTGGCTCATGAGGGTTGGGTAGACGCAGCACAAGCTAAAGCAACCATCCTTGAATCACGTCAAACTTATCTCACCGCCAACAATGCCAGCGGTGATGGCGTGCAAGCATAGCCCACTCGATAGATACGGGGTGTGATAAACGCGCACCCCATTTTAGTGGTTGCATGAATATCCTCCATGAAATCCCCACAAAGATTCTTTTTGGCGTTATAGTGATTGATGAAAGTAAACCCACTATAGGGAGAAGCTCAAATGCAGAATGTGTCCGCAGTCAAGAATGCCCTGAACAAGGTTGGCTATCTGCCAAGCGATGAAATTGCAACGGTGATGTTCTTGGCAGAAAAGCTCAATAAGCCCTTGTTAACCGAGGGACCGGCAGGCGTTGGGAAAACCGAACTGGCAAAGGCTTGGTCAAAAGTCACCGGGCGACGGTTAATCCGCCTGCAATGCTACGAAGGCTTAGACGAAAGCAAGGCACTGTATGAATGGGAATACGCCAAACAGATGCTCTATACCCAATTGCTACGCGACAAACTGAGCGAGGTTCTACAAAATGCCACCACCTTGAGCGCGGCTGCCGATCAATTGGCACAGCAAGAGAGCGCGTTCTTCAGCGAGCGATTCCTATTGGCGCGTCCGTTGCTTCAAGCCGTCACCTCTGACCAGCCGGTGGTGTTGTTGATTGACGAGATTGACCGCGCTGATGCCGAGTTTGAGGCGTTCTTGCTAGAAATCTTGAGCGACTTTCAGGTTTCTGTGCCGGAGTTGGGGACGATCAAAGCCAAGCATATCCCTAGCGTGATCCTCACCAGCAACAACACGCGCGACCTTTCAGAGGCACTCAAGCGTCGCGCACTGTATCTGTTCATGGACTATCCAACCCATGAGCGCGAGTTGCAAATTGTCAAGAATGCCGTGCCCGAACTCAACGCGCGTACTGCACAACAGGCAGTGGAGATGGTGCAAAACTTACGCACGATGGACTTGAAGAAGCAGCCGAGTATTTCTGAGACGATTGATTGGGCGAAGGCGTTGGTCATGCTCAATGCGTCGCAGTTGGATCGCACCGTGCTAGAGACCACCCTAACCGTGCTATTGAAGCATGAGAGCGACGTACAAAAGGCGCGTCAGATGCTCAATCGGGGTGATGAGCGTGACCACCCCACTAACCGCAGAAGAAACTAACTTGACAACAATGGGCAGGTTGTACGCCTGCCCACTGCTCCGCTTGTGTTATTCTTTAACAAAGGGTGTCCCCACTGCTTTAGGTGCAACAGCCCGCCCAACCAAGCCTGCCAATACCACGATGGTGACGATATACGGGGTCATCTGGATGAATTGTGGGGGAATTGCCACGCCCAAAATCTGGAAGCGGTCGCCGAGTGCTTCGGCAAAGCCGAACATCAAGCCCCCACCAGCCGCCCCAAACGGAGTCCACTTGCCAAAGATCATTGCTGCCAACGCGATGAAGCCCTTGCCGTTGGTCATCCCATCATCAAAGCTCCCCGTCGTTTCTAGTGAGAACCATGCCCCAGCTAAGCCGGCGATCATCCCCCCGATGAGAACGTTGATCCAACGATTGCGTTGGACATGGATGCCCAGCGTATCGGCGGCGTGGGGATTCTCTCCTACGGCACGGGTGCGCAAACCCCATTGCGTATAGAATAGCATCATGTGGGTGAAGATCACAATCAACAGCATCATGTAGAAGATCGGTTGCCCTTGAAAGATTGCCTCTCCTAAAATGGGTAGGTCTTTGAGAAAGGGTAGGTTGATTGTGGCGAGCGTTTCGCGCCCAGCATCTGACGAGAGCAACACCTCCCGACGGAAGAAACTGGTTAGCCCCACCGCCAAGATATTGACCACCGTCCCACTCACGATTTGATCGGTCTTGTAGGTGATGGAAAGCCACGCATGTAGCATTGCCATGAGTCCCCCTGCCAACACGGCAGAAAGTACCCCCAACCATTGCGCTTGCCCAATGCCCATGTTTGTCCCCAACAAGAGCGTGAACATCACGAAGCCGATGCCCGCGCCACTCAACATCATCCCTTCAATGGCAATGTTGACCACGCCTGAACGCTCGCACCAGATGCCCGCCATTGCCCCCATGATGATGGGCGTAGACAGGCGCAAACTAGCGCGAAGCATGATGGCGAGGTTAAAGCTATTGTTGGCGGCGGTGATGAGCAGGACGGTGGGAATGAGTAACACCCCACACACGATCAGGAGGGGGTTACGGTAGCGTACTAGCCCTGCCCAACGGATGAAGCTGGATGCCCCCACCAAGATATACACGATGCCCACCAAGACGGAGTAGCCTACGGTGGGCACGTTCACGATCACGCGCGGTTGATTGAACAAACGGGCGGCGTTATCCCCCAAGTTGATCCCGCTCATGGCATCAGGAGCAATCCGAGCAGGGACTTGCGTCACCAAAATGAGACCCACTACGATGAAGAATATCCCGAAGAATTGTAAACGGGTTAGTTTGAAGCCTGTCATTGGTTATCCACCCCATCCACTGGAGAACATCTGCGCCGCTTTTTCTTCTGCACTGGCAGAAGGGATGCGCCACAATCCGCGAATGATGGCATCTGCAGCGATGAACATAATGATAAGTGCTTGAATGATCCGCACGAGGTCAATGGAGATCTCGGCGCGGGTTTGCATGAGTGGTGCCCCGGCATACAGTGCGCCCCATAAGAAGCCCGCCCAAATCATGTTCTTGGGTTTGGTACGCGCCAACAGTGCCACCGCAATAGCATCGAAGCCCACCCCGTTGAACGGTTCGGGTTGCATGGTTTTAATCACGCCGATCATTTCGATCGCCCCAGCCAAGCCTGCCAACATGCCACTGAGTGCCATCGCCAAGATGATGTTACGGCTCACGCTCATGCCGGCATATTTGGCGGCGGATGAATTTAACCCAACCGTGCGAATTTCAAAGCCGAAGGTTGTCCGTGCCAAGAACCAATCCGTTAGCCAGACCGCCCCAATCATGATGAGCAAGCCAATATGCAGGGCACCGCGCACTGTGATCCAACTCAAGAACATGCCCACTAGCGCAACCAATGTCCCGTTCAAGATCGGGCTGACCCACGCGATGGGGTGCTTCGCCAATTGGTCACGGCGCAAGTACAATGCCACCCCCACAAACAATAGCCCTGCTCCCACAAATACCCACCACGGAAAATCCATTGTGGGCAGTTGGGCGGACGGATGCACATAAGGGGAGCGTGGGGTGCTGGCGGCAGGATCAAGCATGAGACCCTCCGTTTTGACCAACCAATCCACCAAGCGGATGGCAACGAAGTTCAGCATGATGGTGACGATAACCTCATGCGCCCCAGTGTACGCCTTCAAGATGCCGGGCACTGCCCCCCATAACGCGCCCCCCAGCAAGCCCATCACAATCGCAAAGGGAATGTGAATCCATGGACTCAAGTCTGTGAACAGGGTGCTATAGCCCACATACACCGCAAACACCGCGCCAAAGTAGAGTTGTCCTTCTGCGCCAATGTTGAACATCCCTGCCTTAAAGCCCAATGCCACCGCCAGACCAGCAATCACAAACGGGATGGAGCGCACAATGGTATTCTCTAATTCACGTGGGAAGAACAACCCGGTTTGTCCCCCTAAGCGCAACCAAACCGCTTCGGGTTGGTCATCGGCAGGATCATCGGGGGTATTGTTGTCGGTAATGAGAACCCCACTCACCGCAGTATTGGGCATCGTGAGGATGCGGTTGCCGTGTCTGCGTACAATCAGGTGTGTTGCTAACACGGTGGGTAGCTCGGACTGGATGGCGGTAAGCGCGTCGGTTTCGCTCAAGAGTTCTTCATCCGCCAAGCGATCCAACAAATCCGCTTGTTGCCTCAGCGCGTCCAAGTCGGTGATGTTCAAGGCTTGGATAGTTTGTGCCAACGGGTAAGCGCGAGTGATGGTGTTGCTACCCAACTCAACAATTTGCAGTAAGTCGGTAGTTTGCTCTGGGGTGATAGAAACCCCTTGTGCTTGCAGGGCGGCGGTTGCCTCCGAAAGATCCGATGGGAGCGACTCAAGGAAATCATCCTCCAGATTGAGCGTGTTCAATAACTCTGCATACGCCAGCATGGTATCCACGCCCACCGCCTGAATGTCTTCGATGCGTCGCACGAGCTTACCCACATCTCCCAACTCAACAGGGTCACGCTCCAAGACGGTTGATAACAGGTCGAAGTCGGTTGGGGCGATGGTCGGGTTGAGTGCTAGTCCAAGCGATCCCTCAATCATTGCGCTGTACGCGGTGGAAACGATTTGTAACCCACGCGAAATATCACCACGCGCCCCCGTAATCCACATGAAGGGCACGGTGAAGATGAGCGCAGTCAACACAGCGAGGAAGGGAACAAGAGAACGGGTTAGTTGCCCCCAGCTAAAGGGGGGTTGGGCTATGGTATTCATGCGGATTCCTCCTGTGCTTGTACGCTCCCCATCATCAATAGCCCGATGCGCTCACGGTCAAGCTGTTCAGCAGAGAGCGTCTGCACGATGCGCCCCCCCACCATGACCGCCACACGATCGCTCAAGGAGAGGATTTCGTCCAACTCGGTACTAATCAACAAGACAGCCGTGCCAGCATCGCGCATGCTCACAATCTGCTTGTGGATGAATTCAATCGAGCCAACATCCACCCCGCGCGTTGGTTGTGCCACAATCAACAGTTTGGCATTGCGAGAAAATTCACGTGCAATGATCGCCTTCTGTTGGTTGCCCCCGCTTAACGTCCCAATGTGGGCGAAGATGCTGGGGGTGCGCACGTCATACTGATTGACCAGAGCCTGAGCGTTCTCCTCGATGGCAGGGTCAAAACGAAGCGCGTTGTTAGAAAAAGGCGTAAGATAATACGTTTGGAGCATCATGTTATCGGTGATGGGAAAATCTTTGACCATCCCATTTTTGCTACGGTTTTCGGGAACATGGGCGGTGCCCGTCTCGGTGATGGTGCGTGGCGTGGCATGGGTGACATCACGCCCGTCAATGTATACCGTTCCGCTTTGGATGGCGCGTAAGCCCGTGATCGCCTCCACCAGTTCGGTTTGCCCATTTCCCTGTACCCCAGCAATCCCAACGATTTCACCGCTACGGACTTCAAGCGAGACCTCGCGCACGGCAGGCAAATCACGGTCGTCTAAGACGTTCAAGCCTTGTACCTTTAACACAACTTGGCGTGGGGTTGCTTCGCTTTTGTCCACTTGTAACAACACACTGCGCCCCACCATCAATGAGGCAAGTTCCTCGCTGGTGGCGGTGTGTGGGTCAGCATCACCAACAACCTTCCCCAGTCGTAAAACCGTCACAGCGTCACACACGCGCTTAATCTCTTTGAGTTTGTGGGTGATGAAGATGATGCTCACCCCGCGTGCCGTGAGCGATTCGATAATCTCAAACAACCCCTCCGCTTCTTGTGGGGTAAGGACGGCGGTTGGTTCGTCCAGAATGAGGATGTCTGCGTTGCGATACAACGCCTTGATGATCTCGACGCGCTGTTGCACCCCCACCGACAAATCTTGGATGAGCGCGTCGGGGTCAACCTCTAGCCCATATTGTTGGGCAATCTCGACAATGCGTTGGCGAGCGGTTTTCTTGTCCAGAAAGCGAAAGAAGCGATCCCGCAAGGACTCGTTCCCCAGCATAATATTTTCAGTGACAGAAAGCACCGGCACCAATTGAAAGTGTTGATGTACCATGCCAATCCCCAAACGGATGGCATCGTTGGCATTATGGATGCTGACGACTTTCCCATTGACCAAAATCTCACCTTCATCGGGCGCGTACAACCCATAGATCAAATTCATCAGGGTACTCTTGCCTGCGCCATTTTCGCCCAGCAACCCTAGAACCTGACCTTTATGAAGTTTAAGGTGAATGTGGTCGTTCGCCAATACACCAGGGAAGCGTTTGGTTAGCCCACGCACCTCAAGAACAATCGGGGAATCTACCATAAAAACTCACTTATCTAAGCCATGTAATATTGCTATGAAGTATAACGTTTATTTAACAACAACGAAACAAGGAAAAAGTTGGTTTCATCTTGGGTTAATGTGCTGTCCAGCCCCCATCCACCAGCAACACATGCCCGTTAACCAATTTGCCTGAAGGAGAAGCGAGATAAATCACCGCCGCCGCGACATCCATCGTATCGCCCACTTGACCAACTGGAATTTGCGCGAGGACGTTCTCAATGAACTCTGGGCGGTCAAGCCGTTCAGAAGTGCCCGGCGTGCGGATGAAAGTGGGGGCGACGGCGTTCACGGTGACACCCTGCCCACCCCATTCCAATGCCAAGACTTTGGTCATTTGGTTCATTCCCCCTTTGGTGGTGCAATAGACCACATGGTCAACGATGCCCACCACGCTTGCCTGTGAACTCATGTTGATGATGCGCCCATGCCCCCGTTGTAACATCGCTCGCCCGCACGCCTGCGCCATGAAGAACGCCCCCTTCAAGTTGACATCCATCATCTCATCCCAATCCTGTTCGGTGACATCCACCGCGGCATGGTTAAAGCCCAAGCCGGCATTGTTGACGAGAATATCAATCTTGCCAAACTGCTCCAGCACGTGTGCTACGCCAGCTTGAATGCTGGGCAAACTGGCAACATCCAATTCTAGCGCGGTTGCCTTGCCCCCTTCGGCATGGATGCGTTCAACCAATTGTGAAAGCGCGTGGGCATCACGGGCAGCAACGATCACCTGTGCGCCAGCATGGGCGACAGCACGTGCCACATCATAGCCAATGCCACGACTGGCACCCGTGACGAGGGCAACCTGTCCCTGTAAATCAAATTGTGGAAAAGTCATCTTCCTAACTCCTTGCTATAAAGTTTGATGTGTCTGTCAATATTGTAAACCTAATCGGTTAAGGTGACACACCCATCACCGCCCGACGGGGAGATCGGGGTGATTGGTGGCGAGTGGGCTATGTCCAGTCCAGCCCCCATCCACCACGATGGTCTGTGCGGTGATATGCCCAGATGCAGGATTCGCCAAAAACAAGGCAACATTCACCACATCTTCCACCGTCCCACAACGCCGATTCATGCTGACGCTTGCCCAGTTTTCGGCGTACTGTGGATCATCTTGTAGCGTGCGCTCGGTGAGGGTTGCGCCGGGAGCAATGGCGTTCACGGTGATACCATATTCTCCTAGCTCTAACGCAAGCAAGGTTGCCATGTGGGCAATGCCTGCCTTCGTTGCCCCATAGGCGGTTAGGTTACGGTGGGCGCGTAACCCCACAACAGATGACATCAGGAGAATGCGCCCCCCGTGTTGTTGTGCCACCATGTGACGGGCGGCATATTGGGCGGTGAAGTAGCTTCCGCGCAGGTTTACCCCCATCACGCGGTCAAAATCATGGGGGGTGGTCTCTAGGAAAGTCCCATAATCGGTGATGCCAGCGTTGGCAATCACCACATCTAACCGCGCGTGTTGTGCCACCCATTGTTGAAACACACGCTCTAGCGCGGGCGCGTCTGCCACATCGCATGGCATCGCCGATACTCGCGCTTCTCCGATTGTGGCATTGATGGCATCAGTAGCTTGTTGTGCCAAGTCGGGGTCAAGGTCATTCAACCCCACCCACGCCCCAGCACGCGCAAAAGCCAAACACAAGGCATAACCGATCCCTTGCCCTGCCCCAGTGATGAAGATACTTTGACCCAAAAACGCTGACATACATCCTCCGTTTTTGGGTTCTATTATAGCGTGTTGGTTAGTGCGTGGGGCTAACGCGCCGAATCAATTCCACTGTTGGGCGGCGATTATCCCATAGCGTCCATAGGGCGATAATCAGATAGGAGATGCCGGTGATGAACATGTGGGGGAGCATCAGGATATTCTTTTCTAGGGCAAGCCATGCCCCAAACAACAGATAGATACCCATCACCAATTCCGCTACCACCATCAGGTTAGCCCCAATGCGATAATCGCTGATTGCTTTGCGTTGCCCTTGTTTGGGCGTGCGCTGAAACTCCACATCGTGCGAGAAGAAGGCGGCGATGAACGCCAGCGAGTTATTGAGCGTTAACCCCGTTCCCAACACGGTGGTCATTGGGAACGCGAGTAAGCGTCGCCAACCATCGGCGTTGGGGCGTTGGCTGATGATGAGCATGAGGGGTAACAAAAAGCCTAGAATACCCGGCAACCCCCACGCCTCATCCAACAAGCCCAATTGCAAGGCAAGGGGTGTCACCAATAGCAGGGTGAAAATAGCAGGTTGTGGGAGATATTGCCCCAAGTGGATGGATGCCATAATCTTCTGGAATAGCGAAAGATGCTTTGCCTTCCAAACAGAGACCAGATGCAGTTGCAAGCATTGGGTACTTCCTAGTGCCCAGCGACGCTGTTGTTGTTTGTACGCCGTCATGGATGCTGGAAGTTCCGCCGGCACCACCAAGCTAGAAACCGTCCTCATCTTCCAACCGTTCAACTGGGCGCGGTAGCTCAAATCTAGGTCTTCGGTCAAGGTTGCCGCCGACCATCCCCCACTTTGGTGGATGCACTCTGCACGCCATACCCCAGCCGAACCATTGAAGTTATGGAGCAAGCCCATTGAAGAACGTCCGGTTTGTTCAATCTCAAAATGCAGGTCAATCAATAAACTTTGCGCTTGGGTGAGCGCGTTGTCATACGGGTTGGAATGCCCCCATCGCCCTTGTACCATCCCCAAGCGGCTATCCTCCAGCAGATAAGGGAAGATTTCCAATAAGAAACTGGGGGCAGGGATGAAGTCAGAATCAAAGATGGCGTAATAGTCCGTCACGGATTGGGTCATGCCATAGGTCAATGCTCCTGCCTTATAGCCCACGCGGTTGGGACGGCGGATGTGTTGCACCGTTGCGTCGCTGGTTGACAGCTTGAGCATCTGCTGGATCAGCTGAGTGGTTTCGTCTGTGGAATCGTCCAGAATTTGAATAGTTAAACGGTCTGCTGGATATTGCAAAGCAAAGACTGCTGTAAGCAGTTGCTCCACTACAGCACGCTCATTGTAAATGGGGAGTTGCACCGTGAGGGTGGGCAGGTCTGATGATGAGGCTTGGGTGAATGGGCGGTTACGCTTAAAGAAATACCCAATCAGAAGCAGGATTTCAGCAAAGGTATAGTATGCCAAAAGGATAAGACACAGGTTATAGATGGTGATGACAATTAAGGGAAGAGAGTTGAATTGGAGCGAGAGATACAAGATGATTTAGCCTCAAACCGTAACAATAGGTAAGCGCACAGTGAACGTGCTACCGCGACCAATAATGCTGTCAACGATAATTTCTCCACCGTGGGCATGAACAATTTCTTGCGCGATACTTAAACCGAGACCGCTCCCCTGTACTATCGAATCCACCCGATAAAACGGCTGGAAAATGTGGGGAAGGTTTTCTGGAGAAATACCAATACCGGTATCTTTGATGGACACTTGAGCAAAAGCAAGTTGTTGGCTTTTGGCGGGCACCACCAGCAAATGTACCGTTATCTTCCCTTGTGTAGGGGTATAGTGGATGGCGTTCACAATCAAGTTGGTGAACACTTGGGAGATACGGGCAGCATCCAAAGTAGTCAAGACTGTTTGATCTAAGCCGATGGATTCTAGGGTGATGAAATGTTTTTCAGCTTCTTGGGTTTGAAGCAAGACCACCTCTGCCACCACTTCTGCTAGGTTGATGGTTTCTAACTGTAGGGTGAACATGCCCGTTTCAAAGCGCGACACATCCAACAAATTCTCAACTAAGGTGCGCAATCTTTTTTCGACTTGGAACAGAATTGCCAAGTGCCTTCCAAAATCCTCCGGTCTACGTTGCATCAAATAGAGGCGTGTGGTTAGGTTGGTTAGGGGGGTGCGTAGCTCGTGGGAGGCATTGGCGATGAAGCGCGAACGTTGTTCATCCATTGCCTTCTGGCTAGAAATATCACGCAATACCCCAACCGTCTGAAGGGGGGCTTCATTGTGACCGGTGAGTGCCAACGTCAAGCCAGCATCAAAAACGGATTGATCGCTTCGGCGTAAGCGCAATTCGCCACGCCATACCCCCGTAGGACGCAATCCCTCAATGATGCCTGCGATGATCCCTTGCGGGTCGCTCTCTGCCTGTAGCAACTTTGAGACATCCTGACCAATCAATTCCTCTGGCTCATAACCCGTGATTTTGCACAGGGCAACGTTGACATAATCGACACGATGCCCTTCAGTATAGAAGATGCCCTCCCCAGTGCTGTCTAAAATCGTGCGCAGTTGGGCGGTACGGGTTGCCACCCGTTCTTCTAGCATGGCGTTCCACTCTAGCAACTGCTCATCCACACGTTGTCGCTCAATGAAGGATGCCAACCAGTTGGACATGGACTGGATGAAATAACCATCTTGTAGTGTGAATTGATTGATCGCTTTGGAGAAGACACACAACACCCCATAGGGTTCGTTGCTGGTATAAATGGACATACACACCGCGCTTTTGATCCCTAAGTCTTGCAACTCCTTGGGGATGATGAAGCGGTTTTCGTGGGCAATATCATTCATGAAGATGCTCACGCGGTGATGCAACGCATAGCTGTATAAATGCAGTTCAGTGGGTTGGTGGTTTTGATCTAGGGATAGGTGCGGATAGGTGAAACTGGTTGGCATGCCAAAACTTGCACGATGCGAAAAGATTTGGGTGAAGAGGTTCAGCTCTAAAATGCCAACCATATCCGCGCCCAAAACCGAAGCCATCAAAGAGGTGATATTCTCCATCAACATATCGGCATCATCCACCAACATCGCCTCTTGGCTAATCCCCGCCCACACCGCTTGTTGCTGGGCATAGATTTGTAGGCTGGCATCATCAGCACGCTTTTGGGTGATGTCCGTGAAGGATGTCACCACCATGCCTGCCCCATTCTCACTGGTGGGAAACCGCTTGGCATTGAAAGATAGCCACACCCTTTTACCAAGCGCGTTAGACATCCCCACCACGATATGGCTAAAGGATTCTCCTGTTCGCCCACACACCCGTGCAGGGTGTTGGTCAAATGGGATCGGTTCGTTGTATTCATCCACCAATTCCCAATAGCGTGAAAGTTCCGCCTCGTCCGCTGGGTGGGTCATCCCCCCCAACATCTGTTTCGCGCTATGATTAGCGAGTGTGATTCCGCCCTGATGGTCAATCAACACAATGCCCTCTTCAAGGGTATTGAAGATAGTCTTATATAATTGAAGCCCATACTCAACATTCATCAATAGAACAAGCCCCTTGAGTTTTCTAGTTGCGAGATCGTACCCTTTGATCCTAGAATAGCACCATTGGTGCACAATCATAATTGGAACTTCTATCAATCTGCTAGTCCCATGCCTGTTTGTCTCCGTTAAAATTAGAAGATAAGGTGAATGGCATGTCTACGAAAAAGCAGGGCAATTCTTGGAACTTGTCCTATACCCTACAACGTCTCTGGATTCATTCAAGCAATCAGTTACGTTTACGCACCAAAGAGCTTGATTATGTCTATTTCATGCTCTCGGATGAAATGCCCCTCCTGCCCGAATCACGCAACTTGATTCAGCGTCGGCTTTTTGGGGAGGCACCCCTTAGCCTGTGGGAGCTAGACCGTCGCTTTGAGCGTATCGCCCAAGACACGCGCACCAAAGGGGTGGTGCTTCATCTGCGAGAACTGGGCTTGGGGTTGGCGGATTTACAATCGCTACGCAATAGCCTACAACGCCTACGCGATAGCGGTAAGCGCGTGGTGTGCTATGCCCAAGAGTATGACCTAGCACGCTACTATGTGGCGTGTGGGGCGGATGAAATCTTGATGCAACCCAGCGGATTTGTGTTGACGGTGGGCTTGCGTCAAGAGGTGGTGTACTTCAAAGACGCGCTTGACCAATTGGGGATTGCCATTGAGTCGGTTGCCATTAGCCCCTACAAAGGCGCAAACGATGCCCTTACACGCTCTGAACCGTCGGCAGAAGCAAGCGAACAACTGAACTGGCTCTTGGATTCTCAATACAACCAACTGTTAAACGGCATCATGGAGGGGCGCAACCTGACCGAAAGCGCGGCGCGTGCCTTGATTGACCAAGCCCCCTACACGGCGAAACAGGCACTAGAAGCGCAAGTGGTGGATGCCCTAGTCACTGAAGAACAGCTTTACCAACACTTGCACACTGACTCCCTTTACACTTGGGAGGATGCCGAATCATTATTGGTGTCGCGTCCACGTCGCCCACAAGACGAATACCTTGCCATCCTCAAGGTGGAAGGCTTGATCTTCCCTGGCGAAAGTGACCCGCTTCCCGGCAACTCTCCCATCCCTGTGCCTGTGGTGGATACCTCCCGAACCGGTGATGTCACCTTTGTGCGTCATGTTCGCGCGTTGATGGAAGATGAAGATTTGGTGGGGGTTTTGTTGGTGGTGGATAGTGGCGGTGGAGCAGCTACCGCTGCCGAGGCGATGCGTTCCGCTCTAGCAGAACTCAACCGCAAAGTGCCGATTGTCGTCTTCATGAATAATGTTGCCGCCAGTGGGGGCTATTTGGTGAGCATGCCCGCCCGCCACATCGTGGCACAGCACGGCACGATCACCGGCTCCATTGGGGTTATCAGCAGCAAACCGAGCGTGGGGGGGCTACGCGATAAACTCCACCTCAAAGGTTTTGAATACGCGCGTGGCGAAAATGCCGACATCCTCAGCTTGACCAAACCGTTCAGCGAAAGCCAACGCGCTTGGATGCTCAAGAACGTGCAAGAGTCGTATGAGGATTTTGTTGCTCAAGTGGCACACGGTCGCAATATGACCACTGAAGCTGTGGATGCGGTGGGCGGTGGGCGTGTGTGGACGGGGGAACAAGCATTGGAGCATGGGCTAGTGGACTCACTGGGAGATTTACGCCACGCCCTAGATACGTTGCGTCAACTGGCACAAGCGGAAAGTTCCATCCCCATCGCGCTGGTCGAGGGCAAAACGAAACCACTTGTTCCGCAAGTTGCCGAGCATGCCAACCCTGTCAGCACGCTCACGTTCATTCGCCAGAATGCACACAGTTTGTTGAATGGGCAACCACAATGGATCATGCCCTTTCGCGTGAATAGCAAACTGTGAGGATAGGTTGTCAGCGTGGTGGGACTTCTCACCACGCTACCCCTCAATCCAGCCTATTCTTCCGTCGTCACCACGTACACATTCAACGCCCCCACATTATCGCTGGGGCTATCCTCGCGCAGTTGTAACACCAACGGTTGCGCTTCCTCCCCCAACTGGACGCTGACCGTGTACACATGGAAGGGGTTGGGTTGGGACATCGTGAGGGCTTGGTCATTCACGTACAAGCGGGCAAGCGCAGGGAGTGGATGCTCAATATCAATCAGTTGTCCCTGCTGGTTGTACCCAAAGAACGCATCATGGAAAATGCTTGGGCTAACCTGCCCCACGCCCTCAATGACCATTTCAAGCGTACCGCTATACCGCGCGGTGGCGGTGGTGGGTGTGCCGTCCATCGCCAAGCGGAGCGTCTCAGATGTGTTGGGTGGGGGGATTTGGGGCATCCTCTCATCGAATGCTTCGGGCAAACGCCCCGTTTGTACGGTGAACCATAAGAGCGTCAGCACAGGCACCACCGTTAAAATCACAAACGCCACCACCACACGGGCAATCCACACACGGTTAAACGGCATGAGGCTGGCTCGGTTGGATTTCCAAAATGACATACGGGCGACGGCTCGTCCAATAGGTTAGGTTGAACATCCACTTCATCCAACCGTATTTTTTGTCTAGGAGTTGGTTGCCATAACGGGCGCGTTCCGATCCCTTCTCATGCACCTTCCCTATGCCTTGAGCGCGTTCGGTGCTGAGGGGTGTCCCGCGTGAATCCGAAGGGCTAACCCAAACTTCGGGGCGTTTTTGAATGTGCTTGATCTTCCAACTGTCAGCAGTGGTAAAGACGAATAACGCCTCGCCACTATCAACAAACCAAACAGGGCGGGTAGACTCTTCACCACTCTTACGATAGGTGGTTAGGTTCATGAACTGATGTCCGTTTAAGAGCGAGAATGCAGAGGCACTTGCCATCAAGAACTCCTTTGGGTTGATCGGTAGAATACAGACACAACTATTGTGCCAACTCAAAGTAAATACAGCATAAGAATATGCCCCAACAAATTGTAACAATCTTGTTTTTTTAAGGGATGTTATCCATGTCATAGGTATAATAAGATAAAAAAGAATGTAAGAATCCCAATTTTCAAACCTAACAATCTGTGCTTTCTGCTACAATTGAAGACAAGTTCTAAAACAACTGTAACTCTTTCGTAAAACTTATTGATAATGGCAAACAGTCATGGGGGATCCGGTGGCTGACATCGACTCGATAATGGTTGAATACTCCCACTTACGCCAAAAGGGGGTAAACGCCAAAGATGCACTACGACAAATGCGTAATCTCATTGAATCGTTACCGCGTAACGCCAGAGAACAACTTGCCGAGCAAATTCGGCTGTTTGAAGCCAATGGTGGGGTATCGGATGATAGTCGTTTAACCGCGACCGTCACCCAACCTGTCCCTGCTGTACAGCCTTTGAGCGTTTCTCGACCAAGCCGACCGACCTCGCTTCACCTATCCGGCAAGACGGTGAGTTCCCCCCCGGATCGCGTGTACTGTTGGAATTGTGGCAAGCCAAACCGACCCGGTGAAGTGGTGTGTGTGCATTGTGGCTCCGTCTTGAGCAACACTGCGACAGATTCCGTTGCCTCTACCCGTCAATTGGAGAATGCGGATAGCACTGGAGCAGATGTCTTTAAGCCCAGCAGCACGTTGATCTTTCGGGCACGGCACAGCGGGGCAATCTTCCGCTTGCGCCCACAAGACCTTGACCATGAGCTAGTGGTTGGGCGCATGGATTCTAAGGGGATTGTTTCACCCGATTTAGATCTCACCCATCATGGGGCGGCGGAGCTAGGCGTATCGCGCATGCACATGTCCATTCGCTATGAAGCGGATAACAACCAACTGAAGATCGCCGACATTGGTAGCTCCAATGGGTTGTTCATCAACGGGCAACGCTTGGTGACAAAAGAAGTGCGTGTGTTGCGCAATGGCGACCAAATCCGCATGGGGCAGTTGGTCTTGGATGTTGCCTATCGCCACGAGGTTTAACGGCAACCTGTCATCAGCGGTTGAATCCCCCTTCACACTTTGCCCAGCATGAAGGGGGCGCGTGATCTTATTGGACTTGCGCTTTGATTTGTGTTGCCAATTCACGGGAACGTTGGGGAGCAATGCCCACATAAGCCGACGCATCCAACAACACGCGCACTTCTTCTGCGCTGAGATATTGATTGAGCGTGGCATCCGCACACAATAAATCCGACAGTGGGTTAGCTTGCCCGTTTTGCAGTGCCTCCCAAGCTGTTAGGCTGTGTGTACGGATTAGCTCATGCACGTGTTGGCGGTTTGCGCCCCGTCGGCTTGCTTCCATCAGCACGCGCTCCGTAGCAGAAAACACCCCATACACGCGCACCTGACGGTTGACCGCCACCTCATCCACCGTCAAGCGATCCACCAAACGCCCCATGCGCAACAACAACTCATCAGCGATCAGGCACGCCTCCGGCAAAACCGAGCGTCGGTTGCCACTGTCATCTAGTGTGCGCTCCAGCAGGCTATGGGCGGCGTTATCCCACATCACGCGCGGGAGGGCTGCCAACAACCGCGCTAGGCTATCCATGTTTTCGGCATGAATGGGGTTGCGTTTGAAGGGCATGGCGGATGAACCGATCTGCTTCTTGCCGAACGGCTCGCGCCATTCGCCAAACACAGGGGACTGAAGCAAGCGCAAGTCAAAGGCAAACTTGTATAGCGTGATGCCCATCCCTGCCAGCGCGTTGACGATCAGCCAATCTTGACGGCGAGGGTAAGTCTGGTGCGAAACCGCAAACGCTTCTAGCCCCAGCGATGCCATCAGGTGTGCCTCTAGTCCACCTGCTGAGAGGGACGTGCCTTGCAACAATTGCTCATACGAGGCAGCAGTGCCCACCGCGCCTTTCATCCCCTTTCCACGAATCATCCCCCGTAAACGGGTTAGCTCGTGCCAGTCCGCCAGCAAATCTTGGGCATAGAACGCCAAGCGATAGCCCACAGTGGTTGGCTCTGCCGGCTGAAGGTGGGTGTAACCCATGCACACGGTGTCGGCATGGCGTTCGATCTGTTCGGCAAGGCGATGCAAAACCTGCCCCAAGCGTTCCAAGTGAAGCCCCAACGCCTCACGTAGGCGTAACGCCTCCGCATTGTCTTCAACATCCATGCTGGTCATGCCTAAGTGAATGATCCCCCCGCCGACGGGGCATTGCTCGGCATAAGTGTGAACTTCTGCCATGAGATCGTGTTGAATGTCCTGTTCGATGGCATGGGCGCGTTCAAGGTCAATCTGTTCTTGGTGGGCGCGTAAGTCCGCCACTTGTTCAGGGGTGGTCAAGCCCACTTGCTGTTGTGCTTCTGCCAGCGCAACCCAGATGCGCCGCCACAGTTTGCGCCGATAGATTTCTGACCAGATGTGACGCATGTCATCAGAGCCATACCGCCACGTATAGGGGCTAAGGTAGGTATCGTGTGTGAAGTTCATGTGCTTGCTCTCTATAAATAAGGGGACGCATTCAGGCAATCATACCATAGGGAGAGGAGTGGCGAAGAAGTCGCGGTGGGCGACAACATGATTCATAAGATCGTAAATTTTCTAACCGAAAACAAATCTATCCCCATTCCTCATGCACGATTCATCTGCTTGGCATAAGATATATTGTGAATGTTCATTTTAGATTTTGCAGGCTATCTCACTATGCCAGCCACCATCCAAAAAATAAAAGGAAAACCGATCGTCATTGTCACCTACAAAGGGCGAATCACCTTTGATGATGCACAGTTCGCTTTCCAAAAAGTCGCCAAACTGTTGGATACCTACCCCAAGCCACTCTATCGGGTGGTTTGTTTTGATACCGATATTGTCATCACCTTTGATGAGGTCATGATGATGGCAACGTTTTCTAGTCGTTTTGTGCGTGGGACAGCAACCGATGCGGATGTCATCTCGGTGCTATGTGGGCAACATCCGCTCTTGGATATTTACGCCGATGCCATGCGTCAAGAAGCCTTTGGTGGGGTGGAGATGCCACTCTTCGATACGCTGGAAGAGGCGATCTTGCACATTCAAGATTGGATTGAAGCGGACTTGAACACCCCCTTTGCGACGGTATAACGCGCCCAGCCCAGCCCCAACAGAGCAAGCATGCTCACCGCCAGATCAAGGAATGGGCTAAGGAGGGGGCGGTCTTCTAACGCTAACCCGATGCCCCATGGCCCTACCCCCAACGCGCAAACTACCCCCAACACATGCCCCCATGAGGTTGGGCGGTTAGCAAGCATATTGACCCCCACGCCCCATGCCAACCCAATCGCTAGGCATTGTCCGATTAAGTGTGTGTGATAGCGAGGCACCGCCACTCCGTATAAGTTAGGGCGTTCGCTCACGATGCCGATGGGGAAATCCGCTAAAGATTGCACCTCGCGCCCTGCCAAGCACCCGATTGGCTCACACGCTTGCCACGCGCAATAGAGCAGGATGGGCAGGATGGGGAGCGTGGCTTGTGCAAGGGCAATACGCGGAAGGGTGCGAAAGGTGGGATGAAGCCACAGCACGCCCCCCACACCCAGCATGCCCCCATGCCACCCCAAGCCTCCCACCGTACTATCCCATCGCCACACCTGAGCAAAGTCATTGGCGAATAAATGCCACCGCAAGGCGACAAACTCCAACCGCGCCAAGCATAGCCCCACCGCCACCGCCACCAAGCTGGCATCCAAGAGCGTTTGCCAGCGTTGCAGGTGTGCCAAGCTGATGATGAAATAAACTAGGCTGAGGGCAACCCCCGCCGTCAACCACACGCGATAGACCGAGAGCGTGAGTGAACCCCAATGCACATGTACTTCTATTCCCATTGCCCGCCTTGCTCGCTTTCATGAATGCTTTCTTATGGCGAATTTACGTTCTCATGCAACCTTTGTGATAATTATTGCGTATAATTTTATGTGATAACTTATCAAAGTATGAACCAAAGGAGCGTTCCAGATGGGTGCATCTGCAGGGATTAGTGCATTTTTAAGCGGTATCTCATTATTGGGTTTCTTGATTGTGATCCTTGGTGTGATTGTCATAGTGATCTCCATGGCACGCAGTGGATCAGCACGTGGCGGGATTGCCTTGTCATCGGTGGGGCTGATTTTGTTTGTGGTGTTCAACCTGTTTAGCCAAGGCGTGATCGTGGTTCAACCTACTGAAACCGCCGTTGTCTTCCAAACCATCTCTGGTGAGTTGCTTGAGCCACGTCAGCCGGGCACCAGCATCATCATTCCCATCATCCAAGAAGCGGTGATTTACCCCACCAACCGCCAAGAATATACCATGTCTGGCATCTTCGATGAGGGGCAAGTTGAGGGCAATGATGCCGTCCGTAGCCGTACCAAAGACGGGCAAGAAGTGAGCATGGACATCACTATGTTGTACTACATTGATTCTCAACAGGTGAACACCTTGCACCGCAACTGGTATTCGGTATCAGAGGGTCGTGCAACGTATGAGTCCAACCTCATCCGCCCAACCTCGCGCGGGGTGATTCGAGACATCACCGCACGCTATACCGCCACCGAGATTTATGGTGAAGACCGCGCCGAATTGCGCGATGCCATGCAGGATGCTCTAGCAGAACGCTTCTTGTTGGAAGGCATTGTGCTAACGGACTTGCTCTTGCGTGATCTCACCTTCTCTGACCAATTCACCCAAGCCATTGAGCAAGCGCGTGTAGCAGAACAAGACGCATTGCGCGAAGAGATTCGCGTTCGTCAAGCGGAACAAGAAGCGGAACGGGTGCGTGTAACTGCTCAAGGTCAACGTGATGCCACCATCACCGAAGCACAAGGTGCGGCGGAATCCATCATCTTGCGGGCACAAGCCGAAGCCGAAGCGTTGCGTTTGGTGTCTGAACAAATTGCGGCTAACCCCTCTTTGATTCAATACTTGTACGTGCAAAACTTGAGCGACAATGTATCCATCTCGCTTGTTCCTACCAACAGCCCCTTCCTGTTTGACTTCGACAGCTTGGCACAAGCGAACGCCAACTTCACCGCTCCCAGCGTGCCACAAGCAGAAGCAACCCCCAGCAACTAACGTCTATACAGAATCATGCTAAAGAATACGGGCATCATGCCCGTATTTTTTTTTGCGTATAAACCCGTTAGAATGATCCTATATTGTTGATTAAGTATGGAGAGGATTGTTTAGATGGATACACAAATCATTGATGGGAATCCCGTCGGCGCACGCTACCGCGAGGCGGTCAAGCAACAGGCACTCGCCTTCAAAGAACAATATGGCTTTGCCCCTGGTTTAGGGGTGGTCTTAGTGGGGGATGACCCAGCCAGTGAGATGTACGTCAACATGAAACGTCGCGCGTGTGAACGGGTGGGCTTGGCTTCGTTCGCCCATGTGTTGCCCCAAACCGTTTCGCACGATGAGGTTATGCAGGCGGTTCAAACGATGAACGATGACCCCAAGATTCATGGCATTCTGGTGCAATTGCCCATGCCCAAGCAAATCAACGAAGATGAAATCTTGTCGTATGTTCGCGCAGAAAAAGATGTGGACGGCTTCCATCCGCACAACATCGGCGCACTGGCAATGAAGGGGCGTGAGCCGCTGTTTACCCCAGCCACTCCCACTGGCATCATGATCTTGCTGGAGGAGATGGGCGTGAATTTGGACGGGGCAAATGCGGTGGTGATGGGGCGAAGCAACATCGTGGGCATGCCCGTTGCGTTGTTGTTGATGCGTGCCAACGCCACCGTGTCGGTGGTACACAGCCACACCCACAACCCACAAGAAATCGTCAAGCGGGCGGATGTGCTGATTACCGCGATGGGCAAGCCCAACTATGTCCCACGTGAGTGGTTGAAAGAGGGTGTGTTCATTGTTGATGTAGGCACTAACAAGGTGGATGATCCCCAGTCTCCTAACGGGTATACCTACGTTGGGGATGTTGATTTGCAAGGGGCAATGGGCGTGGCACGCGCTATCACCAAGGTGCCGGGTGGCGTGGGTCCTATGACCATCACGCTGTTGTTGATGAACACGCTCAAAGCAGCACAACGCCTGATGAAAGACAACGCATGAAATTGGGTAGTTGTTTTATGAAAAGATTGTGAAAACGTTAAAATTGCGGTAGTATAGGGAGTAGGGTGAATAGGCGTTGTCTGTTCACTACTTTCTTCTATCCTTACAAAATAATGTTTCAGGAGTTTATTCATGAAGAATCTCGTTCGTTTCTTCGTCCTCGCACTCGTCCTGTTGATGGTTATTCCGGTAGCCGCACAAGATGAAATGCTTTCTGTCTCTGCAGAAAATTGTGACTACGGTGGCGCGTTCCTCAGCATGGAAGCGGTTGATGCACATACTGTTAAATTTACCTTGTGTAACCCCGATCCTGCTTTCCCCTCTAAGGTTGCCTTCTCTGCATTGGGCATTCATCCTTCTGAACACCTCACCGCAACCAACGGTGGCGGTCCAGAATTGTTCCAAAACCCAGTTGGTACCGGTCCCTATGTCTTAGAAAATTGGGACTTGGGCAATGAACTTGTCCTCGCCCGTAATGAAAACTATTGGGGCGGCGCGTCCGGTGAACCCACCCTCATTTTCCGTTGGAACTCTGAAGCAAGCCAACGTTTAGCTGCCCTCCAAGCTGGCGAAGCAGACGGGATTGATAACCCCGGCGTGAATGAAATTGAACTCATCAGTGCCGACAGCACCCTCGCATTGTTCCCTCGCCCTGGCACCAACGTGTTCTATCTTGGCTTGAACAACCGTAAAGCCCCCATGGATAATCAATTGGTACGCCAAGCGATTGCTCATGCGATTGACAAGCAACGCATCGTAGATACCTTCTATCCCGAAGGCTCTATCGTTGCTGACCAATTCATGCCCCCTGTGATCTTCGGGTATACCCCAGAAGTGGCTCCATTCCCCTATGATCCCGAACAAGCGAAAGCATTGTTGGCAGAATCTGGGCTAGAACTCCCGATTAAGCTCACCTTGTCCTACCGTGATGTTGTTCGTGGTTACTTGCCCACCCCCGGTTTGGTGGCACAAGACATTCAAGCACAACTCGCTGAAGTTGGTATTGAAGCTGAAATCGTGGTCATGGAATCTGGTGCGTTCTTGGATGCAGCAGATGCAGGTAGCTTGGAATTGCACTTGCTCGGTTGGGGTGCAGACTATCCCGATGCGACCAACTTCTTGGACTACCACTTTGGTGCTGGCTCTTCTGACCAACTCGGTGACAAGTTCCCTGAAATTGTTGAAAACCTCACTGCTGGCGCACAATTGGCAGACTTCGCAGCACGCTACCCCTACTATGTAGCAGCAAACGAAGCTATCCGTGACTTCGTTCCAATGGTTCCGATTGCACACGGTGGTTCTGCTGTTGCTTACCGCGCAGAAATCGCTGGCATGCCCCACGCTAGTCCATTGGGTAACGAAGCCTTCAGCGTCGTAGAAGACCCCTCTGATGACACCTTCGTATGGATGCAAAATGCAGAACCGATTGGTCTGTATTGCGCTGACGAAACCGATGGCGAATCTCTCCGCGCTTGTGAACAAATCAACGAAGCCTTGCTTGCCTATGAAGTGGGCGGCACCGCTGTGATCCCCTCACTCGCAGAATCCTACACTGCCAACGAAGCCTTGACCGAATGGACGTTCACGCTCCGTCAAGGTGTCCTGTTCCATGATGGCACCGAATTGGATGCTAACGATGTAGTCTTGTCCTACCTCGTACAATGGGATGCTTCTCATCCCCTCCATGTTGGGCGTGATGGCAACTTCACCTACTTCAACGCATTCTTCGGTTCGTTCTTGAACGCACCCGCAGAATAGTTTAAGCCTCTAAATTCCTAAAGCAGGGCGGTCTATGGATCGCCCTGTTTTATTTGGGAGAAAGACAGATGACAAGCGCATGAGCAACTTACAACGCTTCCTCAAAAAATATAGCCGCAGTGTTGGGCACATCCTGTTAGAAGATTGGCTAGGCTGGCTGACGCGCTCCTTGCCCGCGCCTGTGGGATTCATTTTGCGCTGGCTGGTGTATCGGTCACTTTTCAAACAGATGAAAAGTTTTTGCTGGATTTATCCAAACGTATACCTGACGCACACCTACGGCATTGAGGTTGGCAAGACATTCGGCATCAATTCGGGGGCGGTGATGGACGGGCGCGGTGGGATCAAGATTGGGGATGATGTGATGATTGGACCCAATGTTGTGATTGCCTCTTCCAATCATGATTATCAACAACGCGCCCTCCCCATGTCACGGGTTGACCATGTGATGGCGACGGTGCAGATTGGTAATGATGTGTGGATTGGCGCAAATGCCGTGATTACCCCCGGCGTGACCATTGGGGATGGCGTTGTGGTGGGGGCTGGGGCAGTGGTGACAAAGGATGTGGATGCCTATTGCATAGTGGGGGGCGTGCCCGCCAAAGTGATCGGGCATCGTCAAGCAGGTGTTCAGCCTGTTGTCACCGAGATTAGGTGACAATACTCCTGTAATAGATGGGGCAGTAGAATAGTCTAATCATGCAGATGTCAAACTATTTTTACGAAAGTTACCATCATGACTTCTATTGATCTCCCCATTACGGGCATGACCTGCGCGTCATGCGTGCGTAATGTTGAACGTGCCTTGAGCAAACAACATGGCGTGAGCGAGGCAGTGGTTAACTTTGCCACAGAACACGCCACCATCCAGTACGATCCCCAACAAGTTCAGTTGCCTGAACTGGTTGCTCGCATTGATAAAGCGGGCTACGGTGTCACGGTGGCGGAGTTGGATTTGCCCATCTTAGGGATGACGTGCGCGGCTTGTGTTCGCAACGTTGAGCGTGCCATCAACAAGGTGAGTGGCATCCTTGCCGTCAACGTCAACCTTGCCACCGAACACGCCACCCTGCAATACATCCCCGGCGCACTCAACCGCCAGACCATCGTGCAAGCCATCCAAAAAGCAGGCTATGATGTCGTCAATACCACTCCCCTAGAGAATCCCGATGATGCCGAAGCCCGCGCTCGCCATGCCGAGTTTGTCCGTCAACAACGCCTGATATTGTTTGGGAGTGTGTTCACGTTGCCGTTGTTTGTGTTGAGCATGTTGCGTCATTTCATCCATGATGTGGATGCCATCATGGGGGCGTTCCCGTGGTTGATGTGGGCGGGCTTTCCGTATGTGTTTGGAATCCTTGCCACCCCAGTCTTGATTGTGCTTGGGCGGCAATACTTCGTGGGTGCTTACAAATCTTTGCGCAATGGCACAGCCAATATGGATGTGTTGGTGGCAATGGGTGCCCTCTCGGCATACCTATACAGCTTGGTGAACGTTCTAGCGGTTGTGTTGGGGGTGTTGCCTGCGCATCAAAGCGTGGAATATTTTGAAACCGCCGCTGTCATTCTCTTGCTCATCACGGTGGGGAAGTTCTTAGAGGCGCGTGCCAAAGGACGCACCAGCGAGGCGATCAAAAAACTCATGGGCTTGGTTCCCAAGACCGCTTATGTGCTACGCGATGGGCAAGAAATAGAAATCCCTCTCAGCGATTTGATCCCCGGCGAGCGCATGATTATCAAGCCCGGCGCACACATTCCCACCGATGGGAAGGTGGTCAGTGGGTCGTCGAGCGTGGATGAATCCATGCTAACGGGCGAGAGCCTCCCCCAAGAAAAAGAAGCAGGGGCGCGAGTATATGGCGCAACCGTCAACAAGCACGGACGCTTGATTGTGGAGGCAACGCATGTTGGCGCACAAACCGTGCTTGCTCAAATCATCCGCCTTGTGCAACAAGCGCAAGGGAGCAAAGCCCCCATCCAACAAGTCGCTGACCGCGTGAGTAGCATTTTCGTTCCGATTGTAATCGGATTGGCAACGCTCACTTGGGTGGGGTGGTTGATGAGTGGGGCAGGGTTTAGCGTGGCGTTGATGAATGCGGTCGCCGTGTTGGTGATTGCTTGCCCGTGTGCTTTGGGGTTAGCAACCCCCACCGCCATCATGGTTGGAACGGGCAAGGGTGCAGAACAGGGCATCCTGTTCAAGAATGGCACTGCCTTAGAAACGGCACAACGCTTACAAGTGGTTGTGCTGGATAAAACCGGCACGCTCACCAACGGGAAGCCCGCCGTTGTGGATGTTCATCCGCTGAACCAAGCCACCCGTGAGCAGGTCTTACAATGGGCGGGGAGCATCGAGCAAGCAAGTGAACATCCCCTCGCCCAAGCCATCACCCAACAGGCGCGTGCCGAACGCCTTGCGCTAACCGAACCGCATAACTTTGAGGCACTCGTTGGGCGCGGTGTGCGTGCTACCCTCAATGGCGTGAGCGCGTGGATTGCCAGCCCACAATATGCCCAATCGCTTGGGGTTGACTTGGATGAAGTTGCCCCCCTCATTGCCGAGCATGAATCACACGGGGCTACTGTGGTGGTGTTGGGCATGGATGGGGTGGCGCGTGGATTTTTGGCATTGGCGGATACCCTCAAACCGAATAGCTTGCAATCCGTACAACAGTTGCAAAAGCGTGGGTTAGAGGTGGTGATGTTGACGGGGGACAACCCACGCACGGCGAACGCCATTGCCCAGCAAGCTGGCATTCAGCGCGTGATTGCGAACGTTCTGCCCAGCCAAAAAGCGGAACAAATCCAACAGCTCCAAGCGCAGGGCAAAACAGTGGGCATGGTGGGGGATGGGATCAACGATGCTCCCGCGCTGGCACAAGCGGATGTGGGCATGGCGATTGGCAACGGCACAGACATTGCCATTGAGGCGGCGGATGTTACGCTGGTGCGTGGGGACTTGGATGCCATTGATCGCGCGATTGCGCTGAGTCAAGCCACGATGCGCACCATCTACCAAAATCTATTTTGGGCATTCATCTATAACATCATCTTGATTCCTGTTGCCATGTTCGGCGGGTTACAACCGATGTTTGCCGCTGGGGCAATGGCGTTCTCTTCTATCTTTGTGATTACCAATAGCCTCCGCTTACGGACACGCACCATACGATGAGTAAACACGCTAGGCTTCATAGTGCTTCAATCGTCATCCTGTCGGCTACGTTGATACTAGGCATGGTGTATCCTTACCTAGAGGGGCAATATGATCCTCTGTCGGTGGGGTTATCCACGTTGATACAAGTGTTCGCCGTCCTCGCTGTTGTGTGGATGCCGATAGGGGTGCTATGGAGTTTAGCGGAATTACGCTGGGCAATGCGACGCAAGCGTGCGCTTCCCGTTCAAACGTCCGCCTTCTTATTCGGATGGGTGACGGTGGTGCTGGGATCACTCATTGCCATTCTGCTGGCAGTGCTTGCCAATTTTGTGCTGGGGAAAGCGTTGGCACTGGGAATCATTCTGGCGTGGGGGTGGGGTGTTTGGCGTGTGTTTCCGCGCTTGCAAGCCCTACTCCACAACCCTGCCACACAATTTAACCCGTTTGCGTTGGGCATGTGCGCGTTGATTGTGAGTTTGTGGGTGGTGCAAACCATCGGGGCGCAACCACTCACCCAGTTCAGTCGAGCACGCGCCATCGCCCAAAGCAGTGAACTCATCCGCGATATTGAAGCCTACCACCTGCTCAATGGAAGCTATCCGCTTTCGTTGCTTGCTGTCTATGCAGATTATGAAACGGGTGTGGTGGGCATCCCACGATACCACTATGCCCCACATGGGGATGCTTATATGCTCTTCTTTGAGCAACCGCGTTTTGTCTTGGATGATCTTGGCGTGCGTGAGATGGTGGTGTATCACCCACAAGACCAACACACCATGATAAGCCATGCCTCTTGGATTCTGTTGCTCCCGCCCTCTCAACTGAACCGCTCACAAGGATGGTTTGCTTCTGAAGATTCCCCTACTGCTCACTGGAAATATTTCTGGTTTGATTAGGCAATAC
>JBMOEO010000020.1:0-43112 GCA_049318945.1 Phototrophicaceae bacterium
TGTGCCCAGCATCACGCGGTCAAAATACGGCAACATCAGGGTAATGCGCCCGTCGTGGTTCTCAAAGAAGATTTCGCCCTCGCCCACGTTGCGCCGTAGTTCGGGGTGGTCAATCACCAGATGCGAGCCTTTCGTGCCCCCAATGAAGTGGGTCGGGCGTTGGAGTGCTTCGTTGGCAAAGTCAATCCACGGACCCGCAGCGTTAATCACCTGTTGGGGATGCACCACCCACCGCTCACCGCTTAGGGTATCTTGGATCACCACGCGATTTTCTCCGCCCCCCACCACCGCCATATAGTTGAGGGCGTGCGCGTTCGGGTTTTCCGCTTGCGCATCCATCACCATTTCCATGCACAGGCGTTCGGGGTAGGGCATCCATGCGTCATAGTAGGTGGCGGTCATTTGCACGTCAGGATGGATGGAGGGGAACATCTCGCGCGTTTCGGTTTGTAGCCGTAGCTCATGCGTGGGCATGCTACGCTTGAAGTTGGCGTAGAAGTCATACAGCATCAGCCCTAGCTTGATGATGATGATCCCGCGTTCTGATGGTTTTTCGCTCCAGCCCAAGAACTTGAGGGGGGCGTTCAAGATGCCGGAGAACCACTTGAACAGGGGAATGGTGGTGGGCAAGGGTTTGACATAGTGGGGAGCGTTCAAGAGCAGGCGGTTGCGCTCGTGTAACGCTTCGTTCACGAGGCGAAACTCCCCGTTTTCAAGGTAGCGAATCCCCCCGTGTACCATGTGTGAGGAGGCGGCACTGGCACCACTGGCGAAGTCGTTCTGTTCCACCAGCAACACCGACACCCCTTGTAGGGCAAGGTCGCGGAAAGTGGCAATGCCGTTTACGCCCCCACCCACAATCAAGACGGGTACTTGTGGGTGTGCTTGATAATGGCGGATGATTTCTTGGCGGTTCATCATAGCTCCCAGATTAGAATCATGCGATAACGATAGTATATCAAAGTTGCCCCCCGATGAGGTTGCCCATCATCCACAAGACCAACGCGCCTCGCGCACTCCATGCCAGCGTGCGTATCCAATTGCTGGCGATCATTTGATTCAATGTGGTGGGTTCAAACTGATAGGAGAGTTGATTGTGTTGTGGGACGTTCAACGCCAGCGTTGCCACCCAAATCACAATGACCAATGCCAGCCCCAGCAACCGCGCCCATAACGGGATGCTGGATGGCGCACGCACCACCAACAATAGCGCGGTGGTTGCTTCAATGAACATCACGGGTGCCACCACAAGGGTGATCTTGTTGACGTGTTGCACCTCATAATCTGGAAAGGATTGGGGGTGAATGTGATGATAAAGGGGATAATGAACAATTTGCACCAACCAGATGACCCCCACCATGAATAAGGTGGCGAAGGTGTGCGTCAAGATAATGAGATCCACAACCACTTACTCCTCAATTGCAAACGGCAATAATTGTTGCGCCGCCGCCAAGCCGGAGAGCATTGCCCCTTCTACACGCGCCCCCTCAAACGCATCCCCAGCAATCGCCAACGGGAGCGGATGGGTAAGGAACAACGTTCGTTCGGGATGAAGCACGCTCGGCTGGCTATAACGCCAACGCTGAACTTGATAGTCTAGCACATGTGCTTCTCCCAGATAAGCGGAAACACTGGCTAACAAGAGCGTGGCAACCTCATCAAAGGGGGTGTCATAGTGCGCTTGGGTGAATGCGCCCGTCGCGTGCAAGGTGACGCACGGCACGGGAGAGATGCCCTTGTGGTGATTGTCCGCCATCCAACTGACCAACTCGCTGGGGGCAAATACGCCGCCCGTGTCATGCAGGCGCGATGGGCGATCCAACACCGCCATGACGGCGAAGCACGGATCATAGCGGATGGCATCCAATGCCATACGGGTATCATCAGGGAGGGTGAAACCACGCGCTTGATTGAGCAACGCCAGCGTTTGCTCTGCTGGTGGGGTCATCAGGAGCATATCGGCGCGGTAGGTTTGCGTTGACTGGGTGGCGAGGTCAAGCGCGGTGAGTTCCCATTGCGCGTCGGTCAAGGCGATGTGTTGCACTTGGGTGCTGGTCAAGACGGTTAGCCCCTGTGCCAGCCTTTTGGGGAGCGTGTTCATGCCGTGCGTGCCCACATAGCGCGGATAGTTGCCTGTGGCGGATGTGCCATCGGCGTGGCTAAACCCGCGTGCCCATTCACGCGCGACGTGCGCTTCCGTCCATGTATTGACCAACGCTTGAAACGGTGCTGTACGCACGGTGAAGTATTGTGCGCCATGATCGAACACCGCCTCCCCAATGCGACGGGTTGCCATGCGCCCGCCCACGCCCCGCCCCTTGTCCAAGACCACAACCTCACAGCCACCCTGTTGTAGGTGGTGTGCCCCCACCAGCCCAGCAATTCCAGCCCCAACAACGATACATGATTTTGCCATGCGCTTCTTCTTTCAGTATTTTCTTTCAATTGAGAATAGTAAATTGTTCCAGTATATTGGCTTCTCATGTGCAACGTATGAATGCCATGTTAACCTCAATGATAGAGTGCATCATGAATGCCATAGGAGGGATCATTGGAAGTATCCTTAGATCAACAGTATTTACAGATTTTGACCAATCGGCTTGAGGTGTGTAAGTCTTATCAACCGAAATTTGGGCAGGGCAATGAGGGATTAACCTTCGACCAATTTTATCAACTGTACCATGCTGATCCATTGTATGCGTGGTTTGGGCTAGACCATCCACTCATGTATGCCGCACACACAGCAGCAGGCGGAATCACCTCGATCTATCGTCAACTTGGAATAGGGGTGGAAGAACTCTTTAGGCAAATCTTGCACGATCATTTAGGGTTATTGCCTGCACAAATAAACTGGTCATATCAAGTCCAAAGCAATTCAGGAAAAATGCGTACCCTCAAGCTGGATGGGCGTATTGATATAAGCGAGGTTTCTAAACGGCAACAACGAGAAGCACTGCTTGAGTGGATGTATACAGCCACCACACGGCTTGCCATGGATGAACGTATGGCACAGGCATTGCGTGGGGTGGTGGTGGAAGTGCGACAGGGTTACAAGAGTAAAGATTCTAAACGGCAAAACGCCGACATTGCTAATGCAACGGAAGCCTACTTAAAAGGTTATCTGCCTATCTTGATGTTGTTCTCGTCACAAATAGATTTAGACATCATTGAGCGATATGAACGGGGTAAATGGTTGGTTTTGCGTGGCGTGTTAGAAGATGATCCAACAATCTCCACCTATGCTTTTATGAAAGAAGTTATCGGTTATGACTTAGCTGGTTTCTTCGCCCGTCAACAATCCACAATCAGAGAGATCACCTTGCAGGTGTTAGAAAGTTTGTTGCGTCCCGATGACCTTGCTTAGCCACCCTGAACTCACGTTCAAGCATAATATGAAGCGCGGTCGGCACGGCTGGCTTCGCCTGACACCCGCTTATGCAGAATCATGGGTGCGCAATCTTTTGCAACAAACCCCACAGGTTGATCGGATTCTTGAGCCATTTGGTGGGACGGGTACTACCGCTTTGGTGGCGAGTGAACTAGGTAGAGAATGCGATTTGTTTGACATCAATCCGTTCTTGATTTGGTTAGCACAAGCGAAATGTGCAAATTACACGCACGAGGATATTGCCTGTACAGAAGCAATCGGGCGCGAACTCATGACCTATGCCTTTGATCCGCAACAAGCCTGTTCGGTGTGGATTCCTCCCATGAATCATATCGAACGTTGGTGGGATGAAACCACCCAATTGGAATTGTCTCACCTGTTAAATGGGTTATATCGCTATGCTCCCACATCATCCCCTACACAAGATTTGCTGAAGGTTGCTTTTTGCCAGTTGGTAATTGAAACATCTAACGCTAGTTTTAATCACCAATCCGTTTCTTTTAAGAACGTTTCTGCTACCCCACCCCGACCCTATCGCCTACATGCACGCTTCTATGATTTACTAACTAATGTCCTTCAAACTGTACAACAACCCATTCACGGACGAATTCGTGCGGTGGTTTCCGATTCACGCACTTTGCACGATGCCACCCCACAATCCTACTCCGCCGTGATTACCTCCCCTCCGTATGTGAATCGCATGAGTTACATTCGGGAGCTACGCCCCTACATGTATTGGCTAGGCTATCTGGTGGATGCTCGTCAAGCTGGAGAATTGGATTGGCGTGCTATCGGTGGAACATGGGGAATTGCAACCAGTCGGTTGAATGCGTGGTCTGCACCGCATGAAGTGTGGTTGCCTGATGCAGTTTATCAAACGGTGGAACGCATTCAGCAACAAAGTCAAACCCTTGCCAATTATGTTCACAAATATTTTGTGGATATGGGGCTTCACTTCTCAAGTGTCTATCCGTTGTTGATGAATACTGGCAAGCTATATTACGTGGTGGGGAACTCCAAGTTTTATGATACGCTGGTGCCCGTACAAACTATCTATGCCGAGTTGATGCAACATCACGGCTTCGTTTGCCCAAGTGTGGAGATCATCCGCAAGCGTAGCTCTAAGCGTGAGTTGTATGAGTTCTTGGTGATGAGTCATAAAGAGAGTTGAGCAATGCACTTCACCATTGTCACCCCGTGTTATCGTTCTGCGCATACGTTGGAGGCAACCTTGCGCTCGGTCTTGCATCAATCCGCCCTGTCCGATGGCACGGCGCACTTGACCTATTGGGTGGTGGAGGGTGGTGCACAAGATGGGAGCGCGGAACGGGTGCAGGCACTGCAAGCCGAATTTGCCCAGCATCCCCACATCACCCTACACCTCATCAGCGAGGCTGACGCAGGCATGTATGACGCGCTGGCGAAAGGCTTACAACGCGCTCAAGAGGGCGTGTGCGCCTATCTCAATGCAGGTGATCGCTATGAACCGACTGCCTTTGCGGTGGTGCAAAGCGTTTTCACCCAGCATCCTCATCTACAGTGGCTGTGTGGATTAGAGGCAACTCGCGCTGAACACGGCATGATCTTGAACGTTCGCCAACCGTTCCGCTTTCGTTCGCGCTGGATTCAGCACGGGTTATACAACGGTCAACCGCTCCCCTTCATCCAACAGGAAACCACCTTCTGGCGAAGCGAGCTACACGCCCATATAGATTGGGCGCGGTTAGCAAGCTATCGGTTGGCAGGGGATGCGTACTTGTGGCACACGTTCGCCCAGCACGCCCCCCTCACCATTGTGAGCGCGTTGTTGGGGGCGTTCACCGTGCATCGTGGGCAACAGTCGGAGGCGTTGGATCGCTACCATGCGGAATGGGCACAGCATGCCACCCCTGCCAGCGCGTGGGATCATCTGCAAAAGTGGGGGGATTACCTGCTGTGGTATGCCCCACAATCGCTCAAGAAACGCTTGAACCCACACGGCTTATTGGTGTTTGACCACACCACGCAAACATGGCGATGAGCGTTATTCGTTTACCAGCAAGACAATCTTGCCCGTGTTCTGATTATTGCGCATGAGGTCATGCGCTTCTACCACCGCGCTCATGGGCATCGCTTGCCACACGTTGGGCTTCAGCTCACCGCTTGCCAAGCGTGCAAGCCCCCACGCAGAAAACCGCTCGATTAGCCCTGCCTTGCGCTCATGCGTGCGGTTGCGAAGCGTGCTTCCGCGCACGGTCAGGCGTTTTGCCATAATCTGCCCAAAGTTAACTTCGGTAGTTGCCCCGCCCTGTAGCCCAATGAACACGATCCGCCCCCATTCTTGCAGGACGCTCACGTTCTTGTTCCAGTATGGGGCACCCACCATGTCCACCACCAACTGCACGCCATCGGGTGAATGGGATAGCACGCGCTCTACAAAGTCTTCCGTGCGATAGTCAATGCACAACGACGCACCATGCTCCAGACAGACCGCGTGCTTAGACGCGCTTGCCGTCACCAGCACGGTTGCACCTATGGCGTGGGCAATCTGGCAAGCCGCCAACCCCACCCCACTTGCCCCGGCATGGATGAGGACAGTTTCGCTCGGTTGTAATTCGCCCAGTTCCACCATGTTGCTATACGCGGTCAGATACGCTTCTACGACTGCCCCGGCTTCAATCATGGAGAGGTTGTCGGGGATGGGCATAGCGTGTGCCTCATGCACAATGGCATAGGTGGCATAGCCCCCACCCCCCACCAACGCCATCACCCGATCTCCCACAGCAAAGCGCGTCACGCCTGCGCCGATTGCCTCCACCGTGCCAGCAAACTCTAAGCCGAGCGTGTCTGGCGATCCTGACGGTGGGGGATAATTGCCAGCCACTTGTAAGAGGTCGGCGCGGTTGAGCGCGGTAGTGGCAACCTTAACCAAGAGTTCGCCCTCTTGGGGTTGTGGGATGGGCAACTCAACAATCACGGGTTGCTTGTTTTGGGCAATCACTGCTTTCATCATGGGGAAGGACTCCTGTCCGTAGGGTTAGTTTCGTTCGGTGTGTGAATCTTGGGTCAAGCGATAGGCAAGGATGATCGGGATGAAGGTTGCCAGCATCACCAACAACGCTACAACATTGGTGACGGGGCGGTCACGTGGGCGCGTCAACTGGCTGAAAATCCAGATGGGAAGCGTTTGCTGTTGCCCTGCGGTGAACGTCGTCACGATGACCTCATCGAATGAGAGCGCGAATGCCAGCAACGCCCCAGCCAAAAGCGAGGAGGCGATATTGGGTAAGACCACATACCAGAACGTTTGAAAGGGTGACGCGCCCAAATCCATCGAGGCTTCTGTGAGCGAATACGATACACGACGCAAGCGTGCCACCACGTTGTTATACACCGTCACCACAGCAAAGGTGGCGTGCCCAACCACAATCGTCCAGAAGTTGAAGTCCACCCCCGTTAGCCCAATTGCAGACCGTAGCGCGATCCCCGTCACGATGCCGGGTAGGGCAATCGGTAGCAAGATCAACAGCGAAATGGGTTCACGCCCAAAGAAGCGCGTGCGTGCCAACGCCATGGATGCCAGCGTGCCAATCACTAGCGCGATCGCGGTTGCGACGGCGGCAGTGCGCAACGACAAACTGAACGCCTCCCAAAAGTCCGCGCGTTGAAGCGTCACGCCAAACCACTGGGTGGTGAGTCCGGGCGGGGGAAAGCGAAACGAAGCCTCTTCGGTGGTGAAGGCGTACAAGAAGATGATCCATATCGGAATGTGGAGGAACAAAATAACCGCCCCTGCCGAAAGCCTTAGCCCCCACGAGGCGCGGGTGTCGTCATACTTAAAGCGCATCGAAAGCTCCTAATCGCCGAGCCACCAACAGATAGCACAGCATGATGATGATCGGGACAACGGTCATTGCCGCGGCAAGGGGGATATTGCCTGCTGTACCTTGATGGGCATAGACCGCTTGCCCAATGAAGTAGCGCGAGTTGCCAATCACACCCGGAATGATGTAATCCCCTAGCGTGAGCGAGAAGGTGAAGATCGAGCCTGCCACGATTCCCGGAAACGCTAACGGCAAGATCACCTTGCGTAAGGTGGTAGCAGGGGTTGCTCCCAAGTCTGCTGAGGCTTGAAGCAGGGAGCGGGGCACGCGCTCGATGGCGGCGTTAATGGGCAGGATCATATAGGGGAGCCAGATATACACGAACACCAAGAACGTCCCGATGAACGAAAATGAGAGCGATGGTCCCCCAATGACGGGCAACTCTAGCACCCATTCCAACAGCCACAGCAAACCTAGCTTGGTTATCACCCATGTGAAGATGCCTTCTTGGGCAAGGATCAGCTTCCATGAATAGACGCGCACGATGTAGCTTGACCACAAGGGCAACAACACCATCAGGTATAGCGTGCCCTTCACACGGGGGCTGGCGAAGTATCCCATGTAATATCCCAGCGGAAAGGCGATCACGGCACAAGCGATTGTCACCATTACCGACATCATGAATGTGCGGTTGAAGATTTCGAGGTTGGCAGGCGTGAACAGTTGCGCGTAAGTGGCAAGGGTGAACTGGCGGTTTATCAGCCCACTGAAGTAATCCAAGCTGTAGAAACTTTGCGTGAGCAACGCCAAGATCGAACCAAAGTAGACCACGCCCAACCATGCCAAAATCGGGAATAGCAAAACCACCAACGCCCATGAGGGATGCAGGTAGAAGAACGTTGCCAGACGGCGCATTGGGGAGGATGTCGCGTTCATGCGCCCTCCTGCTCTAAGCGTAGCGTATGGGCAGACTCCCACCATAGGCGGACGGGCTGTCCTTGTTGGGGATGGAACGCATCTGCTTGGGTGTGTGGGATGTCCAACACGCTAAACATTACCCCTTGTTCAAGGCGCACGTTATAACGGGTGGTTGCTCCCAAATAGATGATCTCTTCCACCGTGCCCTGCACTTGATAGGTGGTGTTGGGGGGCGTGGCATCGGGCGCGATCATGTGGATTTTCTCCGGGCGGATGGCAACCGCGTGCGGTTTCCCAATGAGGGCGCGTGCAGTTTCGCCATCCAAAAGGTTAGACGTGCCCACAAAGCCTGCCACAAATACCGTGCGCGGATGGTCGTAAATCTCGGTGGGCGTGCCCACTTGCTCAATGCGCCCATGATTGAAAACGGCGATGCGGTCGCTCATGGTGAGGGCTTCTTCTTGGTCGTGCGTCACAAAAATGAAGGTGATCCCTACGCGCTTCTGTATCGCCTTCAGTTCGATTTGCATCTCTTGGCGTAGCTTCAAGTCTAACGCGCCCAATGGCTCATCCAATAGCAACACGCGCGGTTCATTGATGAGTGCCCGTGCCAAGGCGACGCGCTGCTTTTGCCCACCGCTCAACTGGCTTGGGCGGCGGTCAGCAATGCCCGGTAAGCGCACCAACTCCAACATCTCGCGCACGCGCTGTTCACGTTGGGGCTTGGGCACGCGCTTAATCATCAACCCATAGGCGATGTTCTCCCCAACGCTCATGTGTGGGAAGAGCGCGTAATCCTGAAAGACCGTGTTGACATCGCGCTCATACGGGGGGATGCCTTCCATCGTCTGTCCGTATAGTTCGATGTGCCCGTGCGTGGGTTGCTCAAACCCGGCGATCAAGCGTAAACAGGTAGTCTTGCCCGAACCTGATGGACCCAAAAGCGTGAAGAACTCCCCTGATTGAATATCAAGGTCAATGTGCTCTAGTGCGACCACGCTCCCAAAATGACGGCTCACCCCCTTGAGGTGAACCGCCACCATCCCACTGGATGCCTTACTCATTCAGTGCCACCATCACGTGTTTGGTGATCTGATAATCGCGCACCGCTTCTGACGACAAATCCTTGCCGAAGCCCGATTGCTTGAACCCACCATGTGGCGTTTCAGAAGCTAACGGAATGTGTGTATTGATCCACACCGTGCCAAATTCCAACCCACGTGCGAGGCGCATTGCTCGCCCGATGTCGCTTGTCCACACGGAGGCAGCCAAGCCATACAGCACATCGTTGCCCAGTTGTAAGGCTTCTGCCTCATCTTTGAAGGTGTTGATGGTGAGGACGGGACCGAACACTTCGCTTTGGATGATCTCGGATTGTTGATCGGCTTCAACCACTACGGTTGGCTCAAGGTAATAGCCTGCGTCCATGCCAGAGGGAATATTCCCGCCGCTGATGAGTTTTGCTCCGTTTGCCTTTGCTCGCTCAAGGAAGCCTTGCACGCGCTCCCGTTGCACTTGGGAGATCATCGGACCCATTTGGGTATCGCTGGCGAATGGATCGCCCACCTTGACGGAGCGCATGGCTTCTACCACTGCTTCGAGGGCATGGTTGTATTGGCTTTCATGCACATAGAGGCGCGTGCCGGCGGTGCAATCTTGCCCACTGTTGAAGGTGGAAGCAAGCGTTGCGCCCCCTGCCACTGCTTCTAAATCAGCATCATCAAATACCAAGAGGGGGGCTTTCCCGCCTAGTTCAAGATGAACGCGCTTGAGGGTTTTTGCTGCTGTTTCCATGATGCGCTTGCCCGTAGCGGTAGAGCCAGTCAAGCTGACCATGCGCACATCAGGATGTTCTACCAACGCTTGACCGCTATCATTGCCCCCGCTGATGATGTTGACCACGCCGTCTGGGATGCCTGCTGCTTGAATCAATTCACCGAGCATCAAGGTCGTTAGGGGGGTGCCGGGGGCGGGCTTGAGTACGATGCTACAGCCGGCGGCTAGGGCAGGTCCCAACTTCCAGATTGCCATCATCAGCGGATAGTTCCATGGGGCAATCTGCCCAACCACGCCAACCGGCTCACGGCGGAAGATTGAGGTCAGCCCGGTGGCGTATTCGCCCGCGCTTGCGCCGTGTGTGTCACGTGCAGCGGCGGCAAAGAAACGGATGTTATCAATGCTGAAGGGCAGGTCTGCCCCTGCGCTCACATAGTCATAGGGCTTGCCCGTGTTTTCCGATTCGACCTTAGCGAAATCTGCGGCGCGTGCTTCTAACAAATCGGCAAACTTGAGCAGTGCCAGTGAACGTTGCGAGGGAGTCAAACGTGACCAGCGTCCATCGTAGAAAGCGGTCTTGGCGGCTTGAACAGCGGCATCCACATCCGCGCGACCGGCATTGACCACGCTGGCGATAACCGCCCCCGTAGCAGGGTTTTCAACCGACATCATGCTTCCATCTTGTGTCGGTTGCCATTGTCCATTAATCCATAAATTGTATTCCATGATGAAAACCTCAAATAAGTTGGTAGGGGGGTACGTGTGAAGTGGGTCAGTAAGTTTAATAAGGGGGGCAAGGTGCATGACAGGCACACACCTTGCCGATGAATCCAAGCGAGAACTAACGCCCGCCGATGACGGCGATGTAGTTTGTCACCCATTCGTAGTATGGAACGCATACATCACCGCGCCCATCCGCACAGGTGGCGGTGGGGGTGCGCCAGAAGGCGATGCGGTCAAAGTTGCCCAAGCCGTTGGTTTCGCAACCGCTTTCACCAAGCAACTCGTTGCCTTCACAAGCGGCGAGGACGGATGGAACAGAGCCAAACCATGCTGCCAAGTCCCCTTGAAGTTTGGGGTTGATGGAGTGTTCTAGCCACAAGTAAGCACAGTTGGGGTTGGGGGAATCAACCGACATCATGGTGGTGTCCGCCCAGCCGGTTGCGCCTTCAACGGGGACGGTGCTGGCGATGGGCGCACCCGCACCCACGAGCAAGTTTACTTGGAAGGGCCACGAGCCAGAAGCAGCTACGCCTTCGTTGGTGAAGTCATCAATTTGGATGAACGCATCATGCCAGTAACGCCCAACGAGTTCGCGTTGTTGACGGAGCAAATTCAAAGCAGCATCAAACTGGGTGCGATCCAAAGAGTAGGGATCGGTGATGCCGAGTTCAGGGTTGTGGTGCATCAAGTACAAAGCCGCATCAGCAATGAAGATCGCGCCGTCGTATGCTTGTACGCGCCCAGCGTTGCTTTCACCATCCGGCAAGGTTTGCTCTTCAAAGGTGACGCTCCAGCTGTCGGGAGGGGTGTCACCGAAAACTTCGGTGCTATACATCAAGACGTTAGAACCCCATTGGTAGGGTACGCCATAGTGCATGCCATCAACATAGTGCCAGGGTGCTTCTTGCAAACGTTCATCCACGGTTGACCAGCTGGGGATCAAGTCCACATTGATGGGTTGAACGCGCTTGCCAGCTACTAGGCGCAAACTGGCATCGCCAGAAGCGGTGACAAGATCAAATCCGCCTTCGTTCATCAAGGCAACCATCTCATCAGAAGTGGCGGCAACTTTGTTCGTCACCATACACCCGGTTTCTGCCTCAAAATCCGTCACCCAATCAAAGGCAGGATCCGTAGCACCGCGTTCGACGTAGCCTGCCCAAGAGACAATTGTGACTTGTCCTTCTGGCTCGCCCATTTCCATCATCATCATACCGTCTTGTGCGTTGGCAACCATCGCCATAGAAAGAGCAAGCAACATGCTCAGCAATACAACAAACTTGTTCATTTGAGAAACTCCAAAACTAAATAATTTGTGCCAAGTTGCTAGGGCGGTCTTGTCCTGCAAGATGGCAACCATCACCAAAAGATTTTTCTACCGCATCCCTAATTATATCCTAACAGTGTGTGTTTTGCCACGTGAAGTTACAACCGTAGCCACCCCAGCCGTGTCGCCTGCACCACTGCTTCAGTACGGCTGGCAACGTTCAGCTTGGTCATGATGGCGTTCAAATGAAACTTGACCGTATATTCACTGATGCCAAGCTGATGGGCAACGGCTTTGTTGGTTAGCCCCTGTGCCACCCGTGTGAGTACCTCGCTCTCGCGTTCGGTCAGGTTATTGGGTGTGGTGTGTTGAGAGGGTGGGAAAAGATTCCCCTGCATGATTTCTGGGGCAAACACCATCACCCCGCCTAGCACAGCGGTGATGGACGGGGCGAGTTGCTCAATGGGGCTAGAGCGCAACAATAGCCCATATCCGCGCCGATGGGCTAAACGCTGGAGGGTGGGCAAAACGGTGGGGGCATCCACTACATCCCGAATCAACCCCAAGACCGCCACGCTCTGTTGCCCCAATGCCCACGAATCATCGTCATTGTTTGGCTCCCACCCAAAATCCGCGATCACCACATCGGGCAAGAAGAGCGGTATTTCATTGCTAGACGCGGGGGAAAGTTGCCCCATCACTTGGAATTGCGACAAGGGCGAAAGCATCCCAACCAAGCCGGCGCGGGCAAGCGGATCATGCCCAATGATGAGCAAACGCGGAATCATGATGATAGCCTCTTTCACGCGATAATCTAATTCGTCCATCATGATACAAGAGGCATTGGAGGAACGTTGGATTCCCGAAAGTTTGCTATTGGTTTATGATCTAGCAGGCTTCCCTTGCTCATGCTTAGGGTAGGCTGGCATTGGATGGTTATGTGAAAGTAGGAATGCTGTGCGCTCACGTTGGTTTTGGAGTTTGCTACTCATCATCTTGGTTTTTACGCTGGCAGTACGGGTGAACCTTGCCGATCATCGTTTGCCACAGATGCAGGTTGGGGACGAAAATAGCGACCTCTCCAATGCTGTGCGCATGTTGAATGGGGAATGGCGTGGCTTTTGGCATACACGTTTGGGGATCACCTATTTCAATATGCTTTCAGTGGGTGGCTTATTCCTTCAACAACGCTTGAGCGGGGCGGTGCATAGCTTGAGCGCGTTTAGTGAATTGTACTTCGCCGAGCGTTGGCGGTTCACGCTTGCCACACGCCTGATGATGGCGGTATTAAGCACCGCGACTGTGGGGGTAGTGGTGTGGGTGGGGAGGGCGATCAAGCCCCGCGTGGGTTTGTTGGCAGGGGTGATGTTATCGCTCAACGGATTTTTCCTGCTTAACTCCGTGTATGCTCTGCCCGATCCTGTGGGGGCATTTGCCTCCGCTTTGACCCTGCTCATAGCTGTTTGGCTATGGCGCAACCCACGCCCGATTTGGTATTTTGTGGCAGGTCTTGCCATGAGTTTCACCGCGGTTGCCAAGTTGAACGCCCTGCCTATTTCAATCGCCTATCTAGTTGGGCATGCCTTCGCCACACACCGCTCCCACCCCACCCCACGCGCATGGGCGCAAGCCCTATTCACTCCGAAACTTCTCCTCATTGGGGTTGGGGCAATCATTGGCTTTCTGCTCTTAGACCCCTTTGCTGTGTTAGACACTGCTTACTTCCTAAACGAATTAGACTTCTTCGTTAACTTTGCTTATGGGGATAGCAACCCCACTCTCATACAGCAACTGAACGCCATCAGCCGTAATGTGTTGGAGATGATCCGCATGGCGTGGCGTAGCTTGCTTCCGCTCACCCTGTTAGGGGGAGTGGCATGCTGGAAGTATCGCAAGGTTGCGCCGTACTGGATGATCCTTGTCGCTTCGGTAACGCTGTTTGGGTTTACGGCGAACGTCACCACCGCCAATTATAAAATCTTCTACTGGATTCCGTGGCTCATCACAGCAGTCTTGTTGTCCGCTGTGGGGGTGGATGCGCTGTTAGATTGGGCACGCCATCCGCTGGCGCGTTATGCCGTCTATGGACTGATTGGGGTGGTGCTGGCGCGAGAAGCCTCCTACCTGTTTTACTTGGGCAAGCTGATTGATGCGCAAGATACGCGCCAGCTTGCCTTTGCCTATATCCAAGAGCATTGGGAAGAAAACGCCAAGATCATGCTGGGTGATCCGATCGCTTATTCTGTGCCGTTGCAACGCAACCTTGCCAGCATTGAACGCGCCACCGCGCTTGGGATGGCACCGCTTTCCAGTTGGCAATGGTACTTGTCACTTCCAGAAGCAGACCGCCCCACCCCCACCTATGATTTGTACGCACATGAGATGCAAAAACAGATTGAGACGTATGCAGATGTGGCACAACTGATTGACCAAGAACAAATCCAATATGTGATTGAGCTATCGTATTGTGAAACGACCGCCGATCATAACCCCGCTTCGGATTCTGCTATCGAGTATCCACCTTTGGATGCCACGCTACGGGCTTCTTTTGAACAGGTGGCGGTGTTCCATCCGTTTGACTCGCAGACTTGTGTGAGTGAGGTGGATGATCGGAACGGGCTATCCAATTCGTATGGGATTCCCCACCAAGTCCACTTGGGTCCAGTGGTGACGCTCTACCGTGTGGGGGCTACGGAATGAGAGGATGGGCAATCACATACGCCAGCATGTCATCATAGGTCAGGCATAGGCGCATCCTGCGCCCCCCATACTGCGGATGGATACTCAACTGACTAACAAACCTACCCCACATGGTGGTATTGTTAATGATGATTAACTCTCGACAATCCGCCTCTTCCATCAATTTGAGGATGCTGCCCATGTGTTTCATGAATTGCATCAGTTCAAAGGCGGTGGTATCGGATTGGTTATAATCAAGCACCAAGCGCGTGGGGGATGGGACAGTCTTAGAGAACTGATCTACTTGGTCAGACATGGCAAGTTGGTCGGTGTGACGGATGAAGCCCGTTGCCACAACAAACATGAAGCGATGTTCTGCGTTGTAGCTAATGTCAAATCTTGCTGGGGTGTCGCGGTCAATGTGCATGGTCTAATACACTCTTGGTTTTCATTGGGTTAGGGAAAGCATGATACACACTATTATAGTGGATACCTACTCACATACTCTAGCATGCTTTCATACGAAGTATAGACGCGCATCACGATGCCACCATAGCGCGGATGAATCGCAAGGTTGGCGGACATGCGTCCCCACGATGATTTACCATTGATGATGAGGATTTCGGATACCCGATGTTGGCGCAACCCCTGATAGGTTTTGGGTAGGTCAGTGAGGGTACTTATCAGTTCGTTGATGTTCGTATCGCTTTGATTGTAATCTAGCACCAAGCGGATAGGCTTAGGAATATGGGCATATATTCTATAGATCGCCTCGCGCATCTCCATCTGATCTTTAGCGGTGATGAAGCCATATAGTTGTATATACACAAATTTGTGGGCGGCGTTGTGTTCATGAGTGTAACGGAAGGGTGTTTTGTTGCTCATACAGGATACCTTTCATCATGACATGACCATGTGTATATCCTACCCACTTGGTATGTGGGTAGGATGAGAGTTTGAAGATTAGTCGATACGAACGCGCTCGATCAAAGATTGCCCCGTCATGTCGGTAGGCTGTTCCACGCCTAACAAGTGTAACACGGTGGGGGCAACATCCGCCAAAATCCCGCGCGGACGCAAATCATAGAAGGCGTTGCCAATGGCAAAGAAGCCCACCGGCTGGGTGGTGTGGTAGGTGTGGGGCTTGCCGGTCACTTCGTCAAGCATGCGGTCACAATTCCCATGATCCGCCGTCACCAGCGCAACGCCACCCTTTGCCACGACGGCATCCACCAATTTACCAGCACATTCATCCACCACTTCACACGCTTTGATCGCCGCTTCTAATGAGCCGGTATGCCCAACCATATCAGGGTTAGCAAAGTTGATGAGCAAGAAATCATCCTCATGATCGCGCAAACGGGCAAGCGTGGTCTCGGTTAGCTCATACGCGCTCATCTCTGGTTGCAAGTCATAGGTGGCAACTTTGGGGCTGGGGATGATCGCACGGGATTCACCGGGGTAGGGTTCTTCGGTGCGCCCGTTGAAGAAGAAGGTGACGTGAGGGTACTTTTCAGTTTCGGCAGAATGATATTGCGTCTTGTTCGCTTTGCTCAAGGTTTCTGCCAGCGTGTTGCTGAGAAGCTGGATGGGGAAGGCGACATCAACCGATAGCCCTTCCATGTATTCGGTGAAGGTGACAACCTTCAAGCCCGACACAATCTCTCCGCCATAGCCGTCCACGTGTTCCAGCGCGAACAGTTGCACCAACTGACGCATGCGATCCGCGCGAAAGTTGAAGCACAACACCACATCACCACTCTTGAGGGCGGGCGCGTCCCCAATCGTGAACGGCTCAACAAATTCATCGGTTTTGCCATCGGCATACGCCCGTGCCAATGCTTCGGATGCCGTATGCGCGGATTGCCCAACCCGTTGGGTCATGGCATCGTAAGCGCGTTGGGTGCGTTCCCAGCGATTATCCCGATCCATCGCGTAGTATCGCCCCGAAAGGGTGGCGATGGTGGCGTTGTGATGTTCATCGAGGTAGGCTTCTAGCTGACTGACGAACGCCTTGCCGCTGTCGCTAGGGGTGTCGCGCCCGTCGGTGATAACGTGAATGAACGGATGAATCCCCAGTGCTTCGGTTGCACCCAGTAAAGCATATAGGTGATTTTGGTGGCTATGTACCCCACCGTCGCTCAAGAGTCCCACAAGGTGCAGGTTGCCCCCACCCTGTTGGGCGGTGTGAAGCGCGTTGGCGATGGCAGGTACGTCGCCTAGCGTCTTGTTGTGGACAGCAATATCAATACGGCTGATGTCTTGATAGACCACGCGCCCCGCCCCCAAGTTCAAGTGTCCCACTTCTGAATTGCCCATCTGCCCCGGCACTAGCCCAACCGCTTCGCCAGACGCATCCAAGATGGCGCGTTCTAGTTGCGTTTGCCAGCGGTCATAGTTAGGGGTGTTCGCCAAAACGGGCGCGTTCCCGTGTTCCATCGTGCGGATGCCCCATCCGTCCAAGATAATCAACATCACTGGTTTCATGCTTGTTTCTCCCTTTGTTGGTTTGCTGTCTAATGTTGTACCACTGGAATGGCATGTTCTCAAACAAGGTCATGTTAAACCCTGATTATGGGTTGGAGGTGGGGGACTTGTAAATATCACGCAAGGGCAAGAATAGGTTGAGGATGGGCAAGGGTACGCTGGCGTGAAGATCACGCCGTTGGTGATGCTCCCAAGCGTCGGATGGCGTGCGTTCATACCATTCTACAAGCGTATCTTCCACCTCCACCAATAGATAAGCGCGTAGGCTAGGGAGTTGTTGATACAACGCACGTTTAACCGTGCGGTCATATTGGGCGGTGGAGGGGGACAACACTTCGATAATCACCATCGGATTCAAGATCATTTCCACCCCACCCTGTGACATCACATCAGGTTGACCGCACACGACCGATACATCAGGATAGAGGTAGGCTTGTGCGGTGGGGATGTAAACGCGCTGATCGGAATTGAACGGCTCGCAACCTGATCCCTCCAACAGACGATACAACGTCACAAACAGGTTGCCTGCCATGCGGTTATGAATGACCTTCGCGCCGACCATCACCACGATCTCGCCATCGAGATATTCAAACTTGCGCTCACTCCCGTTTTGGAGCGCGTGATATTCTGCTTCGGTGAAGTGGGTGGGTTGGGGTAAAGCGGACATGTTGTCTCCTCTTGAATGGGTTACAAGACATTTTCGTAAATCACTTGTGAGGGGAAGCTCAACCCCAAACTGGGTAGCGTTCCCACATGATCTAAGCCACCCCATTGATGCGTTGTCCAAGTTAGTTGTTCAGCGCGTTCGATCACCTCAATCAACGCTTGATCCTGCGCAATCATCAGATAAGCGCGTAGGCTAGGGAGTTGTTGATACAACGCGCGTTTGACTGTGCGGTCATATTGGGCGGTGGAGGGAGACAGCACTTCGATAATGAGCGTGGGGTTCAGCAATGCTTGTTCAATCGTGTACAGGCGTTGACCGCACACCACCGTTAAATCAGGGTAGACATAGCTTGTGTTCGGTTGAATCTTCACCCGTAAATCGGAGCTGAATGCCAAGCAGTCCGATCCCTTGAGTTGGCTATGCAGGTGGGCATACAAGTTCATGCAGATGAGAATGTGCGCCTCGCTTGCGCCGACCCTTGCCACAATCTCGCCATCGAGATATTCAAACTTGCGCTCACTCCCGTTTTGGAGCGCGTGATATTCTGCTTCGGTGAAGTGGGTGGGTTGGGGTAAAGCGGACATATCCTCTCCAATACGCTAAACACATTCCCCTATTATATCCTGTAAACCCAACGCTTGCGCATTGTCACCCATGCCATCCTCCCACACAATAAAGGCATCCAGACTAACGGAGTATCCTACCCATGCGATTTACCACTCGCCCCATCTATTCCCTCATCGTGATGATCGCCTGCATGGGCTTAGTCAGCGTTCCGCCGTCGCGCCCCTCTCACGCCCAATCCAGCCCCGATGCCCCGTTGATTGCCCCGTTAGCAGGTGTGCCCGATTTATCCACGTGGCTTTTGGGGCAACCCTACGGGAACACCGTCGGCGCGTATAACTTCGCTGAGGTGTGGTATCGCGCGGGGCAGGGGTTACACTTTGGCGTAGACTTTGCCGCGCCATGTGGTGTTGAGGTGGTGGCGGTGGCGGATGGAACTGTGCGAGCGGTGGATGATATGGGCTTTGGGAGTGCCCCCCATAACGTGATTGTGAGCCATGATGCGCTGGGCATGAGTAGCTTGTATGGGCATCTGCTGGCATCCCCGTTGGTACGGGCGGGGCAATATGTGTCGCAAGGGGAGGTGCTGGGCTTTTCGGGTGATCCTGATGAAACGTGTACCAGTCGCCCCCATCTTCACTTTGAATTGCGCTCCCTCGATTATCGCTACACCCTTAATCCTACCCCATTCATGGGCTTGAACTGGCATACGCTGGCGTTGTTGGGTCCGTTCGGGTTGCCATTGTTCCAGCAGGATGTATACAATCCGCGCCAATGGCAGACGCTCTATGACCAGCCCGAAGTGGTATTTTGGGGAAGTCGCTTGAATGCCTACGCCCAATCTGACCCACCGTTAGGGCGCAATCGCCCTGTGCCAACGGTTGCCATAGCGCGTACCGCCCCCACATTAGAGGCGACCCTTCCCTACCATGCTCGCAAATTGGCAGAGCGTGGATGCTGTGCCAATCCGTTCTGGCATCCCGCCGACCCGACGCGCTTGTATATCACGGATGGCGCAGGGGGTGGATTGGGTAGCGTGTTTGCGTGGGATGTTGCCGAAGGTGCAATGCTCAACATTCTACAAACCGCCCCCCGTCCATACTTTTCGCCCGATGGCAAGTATCGTCTGGGCTTACGCGCGGATGGCTTGGTGGCATTGAGCGATGACGTGGGCAACGCGCTCACAGTCTTGGATACGGGCGGACGTATTCCAACCATCAACCCCGCCAGCACCCATTTACTGTGGACGGTGACGGATGAGGTGGCAACCGCTGGGCAACCTCAACCGCTTTCGCATGTCATGCTCAGTAAGTTGGATGGCACAGATGCCCGTGAGGTTTGGGCGCAAACCAGCACCTCCGCGCAATGGCTAGATGATACGCACATCCTCATTCAAACCAGCGAGGATCGCATCACCACGCTATACAGCTATTCCATCATCACGGGAGAGGGCGTGGAATTGGGGCGATTTTATTCATTGCGTCATTTGAGCGTTGCGCCGGGTGGAGAGCGTTTGATGTTTGTGCTGACGTTTCAAGAAGACCCTGCCCAGAATGGGGTGTACCTCATGGAGATGAAAGCCCCCCCACAAGCGCAACGTTTGGCATGGGTGGGAGCATGGCGATGGCGTGATGCCCATAGCGTGTATTACATCCCTTTTGATCCCACCCAACCCTATCACGATGTCCGCGCGGTTGACCTCATCAGTGGGGTAGATGTGTCCATCTGGGATGGCAATGCGGAGCGCACAGCGATAGCAGATGGCTATTGGGAAGTTTCGGCAGATGGTGAGCGCATCGCCTTTCGGAACGTGGACGATTTACAACTCACCATTTTAGAGCCGATGATCCCTTAAGACGTTTGTTGCTTGATTTGTTGGAGGTACGCTTGCAGATCATCCGCCGTCATCTCACCCAATTTGAACGTGGTGACATAACCGTCTGGGTCAATCACATAGGTGACGGGCAGGTTGCGCACCCCAAACTGATCGGCTAGGCGAAAGTCTGTATCTAACACAATCGGCAAGGAACGCAGTTCCAATTGGTTGATGAACTGTTGAACGGTGGGAGTATCTTCCCCATTGTTCACCGCCAAAACCACCGCATCAGTGGGTTGGTTGCGCATGAACGCCTCAAAGGTGGGCATCTCACGCTGACAAGGAACACACCACGTTGCCCAAAAATTCATGAAGACGATCTTCCCGCGATAGTCGCGCAGGTCAACGGTCTGCCCATCCAACAAAGTCAGCGGTACAGAATCAACTTGCCACCCTAACTGGGCGATCCCACTGTTATTGTTGAGTACCTGTGCCACCCCATTAGTGGGTGGCTTTTGTTGTAGAATGGTGAGGGCTAAGAGCATCCCAAACACGGAAAAGCTAATCGCAAGAATGACCACGCCTGTTATGGTTTTAGAGGGGGCGTTATTCGTTGGGGGCATCATCTGCGGTGGTTTCCGTCTCATGTGTATCAACGGGGGCAACCGCCTTGTTCGCATGGCGATCTGCCCGACGGGTACGGGGAACATCCATCACAATGGGACCAAACTTTTCAGGATAACGCGCCCCTGCCCATTGTGCATAATAGTCGCGGATCAACACTTCATCCGCCTTCAAATCCCCTGTGGGCATGAAGGGCGCACGTGCTCCAAACCGCTTCCGTTGATAGTTCAAGTGTGCCAAAACGATGGGCACGTCAGCATCCACCGCAATATAATAGAAGCCGGACTTCCACTTGTCGGTATAGCTTCGCGTACCCTCTGGGGCAATCACCAAGAAGATGGACTCTTGCGCTTTGACGATTTCTGCAATTTGCCCAACCAGCCCCGCGCGTGAGCGTCGGTCAATGAAGATGCCCCCCGTCGCACGAATGATCGTGCCCAACGGCTCCCATGCCAGTTCCTTCTTGACCACCCAGCGCAACCTGCGCCCCATGGCGGCGGCAAAGATAATCATCAGGATGGAATCCATGTTAGAGGTGTGGGGCACACCCGTTACGATCACCCTTTTTGAATCGAGCAAATCCCAAAAGTCCGCATCCCACCCGATCAGCTTGACCAACCAGCGGGCGAGATTCTGTGCAAAGCGACTGTTGTCACGGAATGGTGGATGGATGTTATCAATATTGGGCATGGCAACTCCCTTCAAACTAGAGCAAAACAAATCACGGCAAGTGTACCATAGAATTGCTGTGCCTAGACAGTTTCATCAAACCACCCGCTTTTAGCACTTATGCTCCTGCCTATATCGGTTGAGATATTCACTAAAGCGACCCTCGCTTGGGTTCAATTCTATTGCTTTGTGATACGCATCTAAAATATCGCTTTCGGGGGATTTTAACCAACATAGCACCCTAGCAAGATCAAAGTAACACCAAGACAAGCGCACGTTATCCCCAACCGTTAACTGGATGACTCGGCGAAGCAGGGCGAGTGTCTCTTTGTTGAGTTTCATTCGGGTGTCTGGATTTCTGGTTTTCGATGCCAGTTTCATTTTGGTCTGGGCAAACTCGTGAATGGCTTTAGGATCATCTTGGAACAACGCATAATTGGCATTGAAAATTCTGTGTGCCTCTTCAAACTGTCCAGCACGCTTATAGAGGATGGCTACTTCTTCATCGAAGTTAGCAGGGTGTGGCGAGTTAGAGAGTATCTCCGATGCCCGCTTGATATTCTGGCGATCTAAGAATCCTTTTGCCATAGCAATATACACTAAATGCCGATCCGAAATCTCTAAGTCGTGTGACACTTCTTGGAAATATCTCTCTGCGTCTGTGGTGTCATTGCTTCCTAAGTTGAAGGTGTACTCAATGATTTGAGCGATTACCGCCCCCGATTTAGGCACATGCTCTAAGGAGGTCTTGAGGTTTTGTATTGCCTTTTTTCTTTCGCCAGTTGCCCACAACATGGCGGATTCACGCAAGGTATGACTGATGACATATTGCGGATGCGCAGGCAATATCACCCGAAAGTAAGAACGCTCCTCATCAAAATCGAAAATGGGTTGTGGAGAACCATTCTCCTTCATACGCCTAAAGATTTTGGGTACGCCCGTCCCATACATCTCGGCTAATTTGAGTTGCCTCATAAATTCGCCAATCCTACGGTTGCGGTGCTGGGGCACAATGGAGGCTTGGGGGGCGAAGTCCTTGACCTTTATCCCTGGCAGAGGCCCTGGATAGCTGATGATCTCCATACGGTCAGGAAAGAGTTTGACAAGGATAGGATCGCTGTTTTCGTAACTGCGGTGATATACCGCATTCACGAGGGCTTCACGCATGGCATCATATGGGAAGGCAACCGTTTTCTTAGACTGTGCCATATTGCTTTGCTTTTCAATGGTGGTCGTGTTGTGCCCCCCCAGATAACTTAATGCCTGCCTGACTTGATGATGGATGGGACCCTGCAGGACTTGCGTTTTGATCTTGTCATTGGTGTCATCAAACTCGGCGATCTCAATCCGTGCCCCCCTGATGAACGCTTCGGGATCATCCACGAACAACAATAGAGCCACATTCAATGGGGCATCATAGCCGTTGATGGGCTTTGAAATGCGCATATTTCTATACACTTGTCGATCAATCGGTTGATTGCTCAACAACTCACTTCTAATATCTGCAAGATAGTTTCTAACGAGCGTGGGAGAAATCACATCAATGGTTAGGGTGGGGTTGGCGCGGTCATCAAAGGGGACTTTATTGGTCTTCTGAATCAGCTCGGTGAGTGTCACCCCTGTTGCTTCTGTGGTGACGTTGCCTTGACGGATATAATAGGAGTGGGTGCTCCCTTTTCGGCTGGCATATTGTGGGGCTTGATAGGGTCTCAATTCTCCTGCAGGACACCATATCACCAACACGGTTTTGCCCAACAGGCTTTTAACCTGCATGATCGGGATATAGTCAGGAGTAATGAGCTTGAACTTTTCAAACAGTTTTTTTTGAATCTCATCTACATTATCTTGATCCAGACCTTTAGGGGGCAAATCGGGTTTTCCATCCTTTTCCCCTAAACCAATGATAATATAGCCTCCGTTCGCCTCAAGGAAATCATTCCCAAACGCACACGCTGTTTTAACAACTTGGTCAATGACGTGCCCATGATCGCTTGACCACGAGGCTTTGAACTCAAGCCTTTCAGATTCAAAATTGATTAAGTCTTCTATGTTGATAGGGATGATATTCATGGATACCCCTTTGTGGGTTTACCCCGTCTTGGGTTAGATCACCCAAGACAGGAAGTTGGCGGTTTGACGTTCCGCCCAGAATTGGTGTTGCCCGCCATAAGCACTCCCTTCGACGAAGCCGACATGCCCCCCGTGTTCCACAATGCCACCATACAAGAAGGGGTTGCGTTGGATGAGGGCATACGGGATGTCGGTTGGGTCAAAGAATGGATCATCCACCGCGCGTAAGATGAGGGTGGGAACGCGCACATTGTGAACGTAATTCTTAGAAGCAACGGTCATATAATAATCAAGGTGATTCTCAAACCCATGAACGGGCGCGGTGAAATAATCATCAAACTCGTGGAGGGTGCGTGCGCCCAGTGCCTTATCCAACTGAACCCCCTGCAATCCCTCATAGCGTTCGGGATGTTGCATGAGGTCAGCGCGGATGCCACGCAGAAGCTGTTGCGTATAACCCAAGCCCAACCCACGACTCATGATGTATTTGCCTTTCATGAAATCAAACGGGGGAGAGATGGCAACCGCTGCTGCTACGCTGTCTTGTAGCTGTTCGCCTTGTTCGCCCAAGTATTTGAGCAGGATGTTCGCGCCTAGTGAGATGCCAATTAGCGCGATGGGAACGCTGGAATAACGGGCATGGAGCGTTTCATGGACGAACTGTAAATCATCGCTGGAGCCTCCATGATATTTACGTGCGGTTAAGTTGGTTTCGCCACTGGCAGAACGAAGGTTCATGCCAACGCAACGCACCCCCCGTTGTGACAGGGTGTAATAGACTTGTTGTGCCAAGTTGCTTCGGGCATTGCCACCCAAGCCGTGAATGTGTAACACAATTGGCGCGTCTTCCCCCAGTTGTTGCCAAGTGGCAAAAGGGAAGTCCACATAATCTAAGTCAATGAAGTCTCCGTCTGGGGTGGAAAGCCGCTCACGCCTAAAGAGCGCACCCATATCTGGGCGCAGGAAAGACCCCGCCAGCGTTTGGGCGTGCGGATTGGTAAGCGTCCAATGTGGGGTGAAGGGTTCAATCTCAACGCGCTTGTGATGTTGCATGTTTGTTTTCCTCATACGTCGCGCTTCGTTCATTCTGACAAACATTCATGCCGTATGATACACTAAAGCGTATCCATCTATAAACAGACAAACTCGCTGGAAATACAGTTTGTGTATCTATTGTTGCCATGCCCAACAGATGATAAGTTACATGTATGCTACACTTCCTGAAGTGTGGCAGATTGAAGCAGAGTGATTTTGGTATGGTGTGTGCTATGAAAGGACGGTTGTGAGTTGATGGATAGGGGGTATACAAGCGCATGAACAAATCGAGAGTAACCAGTCGGGATGTTGCCCGTCATGCAGGGGTTTCTCAAACAACCGTTTCTTTTGTGTTGAACAACGTCTCCAAAGCGAACATCAGCGACGAAACTATTCGGCGTGTATGGCTTGCTGCCCATGAATTGGGATATGTGCCGGATAGTACGGCACGCAATTTAGCGCGTGGGGTCAGCTCTAATATCGGCTTAATCCTCGTTCGCCCCCATGACCAAGTGTTCACCAATAGTTATGTGCCGGATGTTATCACGGGGGTATCCCGCGCTGTCAAACCGCAGGGCTACCGCATCCTCATTGAGATCGTTGGGCAAGAATCGCATCCTAGCGTGTTCACCAATTTGGTGCGTGGGCGCGAAGTAGCCGGCTTAATCGTGATCTTGTATAACCCCAACGCCGATGATCTGCATGCGTTACATGACTTAACCGTGCAAGGCTTTGCGGTGCTTGCCTTACAGCACATGAGCGACCAACTCTATACTGTCACCTCCAATCACTTGGGTGGGGTGCAACAGGGGATTGAACATCTCATCCAGCTGGGGCATCGACATATCGCGTGCATTGGTGCGGCAAATCCCGCCACCAGCCCGAACACTCGCGCTCGCTTTGAGGTGTTTCGGAAAACGTTATCTGAACATCAATTGCCGATTGATGAAGCGTTAATCGTGTACGGAGATTATAACCCCGATACAAGCTACGCCGTCACGCAGGGATTGTTAGAACGCCCCAACGTGCCAACCGCGATTGTTGCCCTCAACGATGCTATGGCAATGGGGGCAATCTCCGCCATCCAAGCACAGGGAAAGCGCGTTCCCCAAGATATTGCCGTGATCGGTTTTGGCGATTGGCAAATTGCCCGTTACATCACCCCACGCCTAACCACCCTGCGTGAGCCAACCGTTTCAATCGGTGAAGTTGCCGGGGAGGTACTCCGTCAGTGGATTGAGGGGCAGCCCCCTTCACGGCGTATCACCACGCTGGAAACGGAACTCATCATCCGCGAGTCGTGCGGTGGGCGTTCTTGAAAACTAATCGGTAAAAAATATAGTATGGGTGCTGACACATCACTTGAAAACAGATTATCATCTTCATCATAATTTGTTTTGAACCCAAGCAAACCTAACCAAGTTATGCACGTAGGATGAATTGACCATGCCTAAGATTACCTTCATTGGTGCCGGTAGTACCGTCTTCGCCAAGAATTTGATGGGGGATATTTTTAGTTATCCCGAACTTGCTGATAGCACCTTGTGCTTGATGGATATTGATGCTCAACGCCTTGCTACTTCGGAATCCGTTGCCCACAAAGTGATGAGCGTGTTGGGAGTGAATCCCACCATCGAGGTGACAACCGACCGCGAAGCCGCTTTGAAGGGTGCGGATTATGTGATCTGCATGATTCAAGTGGGAGGCTACAAGCCGGCGACAGTCATTGACTTTGAAATCCCCCGTAAGTACGGACTACGCCAGACCATCGCCGATACGCTCGGCATTGGGGGGATTATGCGCGGGCTTCGTACAATCCCAGTCTTGCTTGACATTGCCCATGACATGGAACGCCTGTGCCCTAACGCGCTCTTCATCAACTATGTGAACCCCATGTGCATGAACCAATGGGCACTCACACGCGGCAGCAACATCCGCACGGTGGGCTTATGCCACAGCGTCCCCCACACCGCCCATGAATTGTCACATGATATTGGCGTTCCGTATGAGGACATCAATTACTTGGTGGCAGGGATTAACCACATGGCTTTCTATCTCAAGTTTGAGAACAAGCACACAGGCGAAGACTTGTATCCGTTGCTTCACCAAGTGGTGGCAGAAGGGCGCGTGCCAGAATGGAATCGCGTGCGCTATGAGATGTTCAAGCGGTTGGGATATTTCGTCACCGAATCCAGCGAACACTTCAGCGAATATGTTCCCTGGTTCATCAAGAGCAATCGCCCCGAATTGATTGAGGAATTTAACATCCCTCTTGAGGAATACATCGGGCGTTGTGAGGCGCAAATCATTGGTTGGAACATGGCGCAAGCGGCGCGTGAAAGCGGACAGCCTGTTCCAGAATCTGCCATCCGTGAGGCACTTGCCCCGTTGGTGATGATGGAACGCTCCAAACAAGGAACGGTGCATGGCATGATGAACTATGATAAGGTTGAGCGCAGCGTGGAATACGGCTCGCTCATTATCCACAGCATGGAAACCGCTACCCCACGCCGAATTTATGGGAATGTTTCCAATCAAGGAATCATCAGCAATTTGCCACAAGGTTGCTCGGTAGAAGTTCCGTGTTTGGTGGATGCTAACGGGATTCAACCCACCACCATTGGGAACATCCCCCCCCATCTTGCCGCCCTCATGCAAACCAATATCAACGTCCAAGCCCTCACGGTAGAAGCTGCCATCACACGCAAGCGCGAACACATCTACCATGCAGCGATGCTTGACCCCCACACCGCAGCCGAGCTATCCCTCGATCAAATCTGGTCGATGGTGGATGAACTCATCGAAGCACACGGCGCGATGCTCCCTGCTTATCACTAGCCCTAACGTAGCACGGCGGGCAGGTTACTTTAACTTGCCTGCTGTGTCGGTGGGGTGGGGTTGTTCGTTGAATTGCTTCCAAGTGGTGAAGTCCTTACAGAATGCGCACAAGTCAGGTGGGGTCTCACCGAAGATCACTTGCCCACAGTTGGGGCAATACCACCGTTGAGGAGGGTGTTCAGGATCAGAAGCGGTTGGAAGCATCATTAGCAATCAGGCAATCATCGGTTGGTTCAATCAAAAAGAAGCGTATTGTAGCATAACGCTCCGTCCATTTGTGAAACCACAAACGGACGGAAAACCGCATTAGTTGGAGTGACTATCCTAGCCACATGAATTGATACGGTGCAAGCTGTACGTGATCCCCTAGCGTGATGGGGTCGTCAGTGAGCAAGTCGCGCACTTCAGCGGGTGCTTGCCACTGGGCACGGACGGACTCCAATGAGAACGCGCATAAATGCTCCGAGAAGTTCACCACGCACAAGATCGGTTGGTGGGCGTGGGGGCGCACATAAACCAACACATGCTCATTCTCACACGGGATGAAGCGTGTGTCATTCCCCCCAAAGGCAGGATATGCCTTGCGAATTTCAATCATGCGTGCCAAGCGACTGAACACGCGCCCTTCGGTGGTGTTGAGGTCGTGGCGGTTTTCTGCGCGTTGCCAATCGAATACGCTTCGGTGTGCCCAACGGCTGTCTTGTTGGCGATGAGGGTCTGTTAGGTAGCCATAGTCGTTGAGCGTGGCGATTTCATCTCCGCTGTAAATGAGGGGAATCCCCCCTGTAGACAGGATGATGCTATGGATCAAGAGGATGCGCTCGATAGCAAAATGATAGAGGATGTCGCTCTTGACTTCTAATGCCTGCTCTAAACCAGCTAACGAGGCAGCAGTGCCACAAATGCGCATGTCTTGGTTTTGTGGGTTATAGTTGAAGGGTAGCCCTTTAGCAAAGCTACCAGGGAATTTCCCACTGTAATAGCGGTTTAGGAATTGGCGATGGTCATAGCCATTCATCCCAAAAACTGCTAAGTCGCTATCCGCCATGCTCCAGCCAATGTCATCATGCACGCGAACGTAATTCACCCAAGCACAATTCTGTGGGAGGGCGAAGCGATTCTTCATGGCATAGCTCAAGACGTTGGGCTTGCGTGTGGCAAGCGCGTCCCAAATCATTGCCATCATAGTGGGGTTATAGGAGATTGGACATTCCTCAAAATCAATGTACGTGTAGACATCATCCGGGTGAACAATCGCCTCTGACTTGAAGACTAATGACGGAGCAACCACTTGGGCAATCGCATTCAGGGCGCGGATGATTTGGTGCGCTTGGGGCAAGTTTTCAGAGCCAGTGCCCATCTGCTTCCATACAAACGCCACTGCATCCAGTCGGAGGACATCCACCCCGACATTAGCAAGGAACAACATCTCTCCCATCATGGAGGCAAAGACTTCGGGATTATCGTAATTCAAATCCCACTGAAAGGGATAGAAGGTTGTCCAGACCCAGCCTTGTACTTCTGGAATCCAAGTGAATGCGCCGGGCGCGGTCTCTGGGAAAATCTCCCGTAGCGTGCGTTGATATTGGTCGGGCAGTGTGCGGTCAGGGAAAATGCGATAGTAGTTGCGATACGTTTCATCCCCGCTCTTCGCCTTGAGTGCCCATTCATGCTCGTCGGAGGTATGGTTGAAGATGAAGTCCACCACCAAGTTAATCCCCGCCGTGTGCAATTCCTCCGCGAGGGTTGCCAAGTCTGCCATATCACCTAGCAAGGGGTTGGTTTCGCGGTAACTGCTGACGGCATAGCCCCCGTCAGAATTTTCCTCTGGGCATTTGAAGAGGGGCATCAAGTGTAAGTAGGTGATGCCGAGTTCTTGTAGGTAGGGGATTTGCTCGCGCACGCCTTCAAACGTCCCTGCGAATAAATCCACATACAGCGTCATGCCCACCATGTTTTCACTCAGTAACCAAGACGGATCTGCTTGGCGTGATTGGTCGCGCTGGTGGAGGATGGGGGAGCGTAGCGCGTGGTAGCTGGTGGCAAGCTGTAGGATGCGCTCAACATGAAAATGGAAATCGTAGTGCGTCCCATATAGCGCGTACAACTGGGTGAAGATGCTTGGGAAATGTTTTCGCAAGCGTGCAACAAAGCTGGGCGCATCTGCCATCATGGCGAGAGGGTCGGTCAAGTTAGGAAGGATGCGGTCTAGGGTGAGGGTGGCTTGTTTTTGAAGCCAAGCCTCTAAGGCTAATTCAGGCATAGGGTCAACAACTCGCTTAGATAGGGTTTAGTAGCCGTTCAATGGCGTTCAATAAATCATCAGTGCTGGTTGGCTTGGTCAAGAAATCACTGGCACCTGCCTGCCTTGCGCGAATGCGATCTTCATCTTGTCCGCTGGCGGTTAACATAATCACCGGCAGGTGTTTCAAGTTTTCGTCTTGGCGCAGGATGGTTAACATTTCGATGCCATCCATGCCCGGCATCATGATGTCGATGATTGCCATATCAACGGCATTGAATTGTAAATAAGTGAGGGCTTCTTCAGCGTTAGAGGCGGTTGCCACGCTAAAGCCACCCCGTTTGAGGATGTGCCCAAGTGTACGTTGGGTGACGGAATAATCGTCTACAATAAGGATGTGGGGCATAGATCAACCTACTTTTACGAATGCAATCTTTTTACTAAAATCCAACGGTTGCCCTCCTGCGTTGCTTGATAAGTCACCTCATCCAGCAACTCTTTAGCAAGGAACAACCCATACCCACCGGTATGGACATCGTTCAAATCAGGAGGGGGAATTTTGTTGGGGTCAAAGCTACGCCCTTGGTCAATCAGGATGATCGAAAGACGCTCTTCGTCCAAGATGAATTGCGCATCAAAGCTGGCATCGAAGACATTTTCATAAGCATGGTCAACAATGTTGGCGCAAATTTCATGGACGGCAAGTTCAACGTTATAGCTGAAAGTTTCGGCGTGGGGCATCTCTACCCGTGTGAGAACGGCGCGAATGGTTGCACCGACGACGTTAAGAAAACGATGAGAGGCAGGAAGTCTAAGATAGATTACGTCGCTCATATCAAAACCACATTCTATGTTGTTGCTTTTACGACAATGAGAGTTTGGTCATCATCTTGTGCATGACCCGCGCTGAACTGATGAATCTCTTGGATGAGTGCCTCCCCAATGGATGGGGCATCGGTATGGGCATGACGGGTGACACACGCCAACAATCCATCATAACCGTATAAGTGCCCATCGTTGTTGCGTGCTTCACTAAAGCCATCGGTGGCAATGACCAAAACATCCCCAGCATCAAACGAGATGGTTTGTTCTTCTGATAGGATCATCGGCAAAACCCCAATCGGTGGCTCGTTCGCATCCAAGAGCGTCGCTTGCCCCCCCGAATAGTGGATGATGGGGGATTGGGCGGCATTGATGTAGGTGAGCTGTTTGTGCCGTAAATCCAACTGCCCGATGAAGGCGGTAGCAAACATGCCAACCTCTGAAAAATCATCGTATAGTTCATCAATGGATTGTTGCAAGATGCTAAGGGGGTTAGCGGGTGGGTTTTGGATGAGTGCCTTGCTGCGCATGGTGGTTCGGATCATGGACATCAACAACGCCGCGGATAAGCCCTTCCCGCTCACGTCTCCCACAATCAAGGTGAGCGTTCCATCTTCTCGATAGACATAATCGAAGAAATCCCCCCCCACTTCTAAAGCGGTCAAGCACTTGCCATATAAGCTCACGTGATCCACTTTGGGGGTACGGCTGGGCAACAAGCGCGTTTGTACTTTGCGTGCTAGTTCTAGCTCGGTTTGGATTTGAGCGCGTTGTAACACTTCTTGATAGAGGATAGCATTTTCTAAACTGGCGGCAATTTGTACGCTGATGGAGCGTGCCAACTTTAGATCTGGCGAGGTGAAGCCCACATAGCCCCGATTGACCCAGCATGCCACCGCCATCACCCGATCCCGAATGGTGAGCGGAATAGCAAACAAGCTACGGATATTGAGGTCTTCTGCGCCGGTGTGGTCATTCATCAAGATTTCATTCCCACTGGTGAAAACCTCCTCACAAAATTCTTGTACGGTGTGGATCATTTGTGGGGGAGGGGTGGGCTGGCTCACGCAGGTGGGGCGGTTGGGCTGATCTTGTAGCCACAACAAAGTGAAGTCTACGCCGATGGTTTCGGTCGCTTCGTTTGCCAAGATTTGCAGGAGCTTGTCAACATCAAATTCCCCCCGTGTGGATTGAATCAACTTATACAAGGCAAGCTGTTGGTCTTGGCTGGCGATCAAATCATCCGTCATCTGTTGCAAGTCCCCTTCTAGTTGAAGGCTGTTGCTCAAAAGGGAAGCGTCCATTTCCAGCCGCGCTTGCAAAGCAGGGGTAGGGGTGGCTAAGTACACACGCAATTCACAGGTGCCCGCCCCCATGAATTTGATCGCGCTAGTTAAGTACGGCAAATCAGGAACGGGGCGGTCGCGCCATATCCACTCAAAAGTGTGGGGTATCCATAAACCCAAACATTGCGCCCCCTCAAATGCCCATGTCTTTGCCAACATAATCAGTTGAGGGGTGTGCGCTAAAATGCCATCATGAATGAGGGTAGCATTATCAATCATGTGTCCTTCGCCTCATGCTCAATAGGTTCTAATAGTATAACGGATTTTGCATGGGATGATGGGGTCAATGGATGATTACTCCGTTAGCAACCGCCAAATGAACAGCGTGTTATACTTGAGGTAGCGCGTTCCTAAGCGTCGTGGCTCTTGTGCCAGACGGAACGCCCACTCTAAGCCAACTTCCTGCATCCATTCGGGTGCTTGGCGTTTGTGCCCACTGATGAAATCAAACGCCGCGCCTACTCCAATCAAGACGGGTGCTTTCAAATGGGGGCGATATAGGTGCATCCAAATATCCTGTTTAGGAGAGCCTAAGCCCACCCAAACAATATCCGGCTGTGTTGCATTGATGAGGTCAATCGCCACTTGATTGGGTGGCGTGCCGATTTCCTCAAAGGGGGGGGAATATCGCCCGACAATGTTCACTTCACCATATAGCTCACGTAGTCTTTCCTCTAGCATATCCGGTATGCCCGGATTGCCCCCCCATAAGAAGTGGCGTACTCCCGTGCCAGCGGTCTTCTCAAAGATAGCCCGCATGAGTCCAGCACCATAGCAACGCTCTGCTTCATCGAAACCGCGCCGACGTTGTAACCAAACAATAGGCATTCCATCTGCCGCTACCATGTCTGCATGGTCAAGCGCAGTTTTGGCATCGGGTATTTCGTGTGTAATCATCAAGGTGTAGACAGGACAAGTGCAGACATAACGAGGTTCGCCTTCCTCCACCCATTCTAGGATTTGAGAAATAGCATGCTCGAAACGCTGGGCGTGTACCCCTACATCTAATATTTGAACCTTGCGCATGGTTCGTGTGCGCCTCATAATTTGTACCAAACCCGATAGCCTACGAAGATTACCACACTCTCCACCAATTATACAGTTCTGGATTTTACCAGTCTGCAAAACTGCTTTGACCTATCTTAGGTCAGTGTACTAATAGCATTATTCTCTCATCTTACATTTACGCGCCTATGCTAGGCTTTCTAGCGACGAAGCATGTAGGAGATCAAAAGATGATAAAACGCATTGTACCCCAACCAGGGCAAGAATCCGTGTGGGATTATCCGCGCCCCCCACGCCTAGAAGTATGTCACAAACACTTGCGCGTGATCTTTAATGGTGTTGAAATCGTCAATGGCAACACCAGCTATCGCATCCTAGAAACCAGCCACCCCCCAACCTATTACATCTCCCCTGATGATCTACAACTGGCATACTTTCAGGAGGGGAATCAATCGAGCCTGTGTGAATGGAAGGGGCGTGCCAGCTACTACGACATCACCGTACACGGTAAAACGGTGACAGGGGCGGCGTGGTTCTATAAGCAACCCTCCGCGCCTTATCAGGCAATCGCCAATTATGTCGCCTTATATGCCCACTTGATGGAAGCGTGCTATGTCAACGACGAAAAGGTGCAGGCACAACAAGGGGACTTCTATGGGGGCTGGATTACTGCGGACGTGGTGGGTCCTTTCAAGGGTGCGCCCGGCACGTGGGGATGGTAAGCCCGTTGGCTTGGTTGAAGACCTATCCAAATGGATAGGGGGGCTTATCTATTTGCCTGATACATTCGGCGGGTTGGTTGTCAGATAATAACCGCATCGTTGAATACCTATATGTCATCAGGAGAAAACAGCATGACAACTCAAAACGGATTTGCAGAGATCATCAAAGCAGTTGGAGATAGCGTCGTGCGCGTGGAAGGGCGCAAACGCCAACCCGCCAGTGGTATCGTTGTAGAAGCGGAAGGCATCATCGTCACCTCCGATCATGTGGTACGCCGTGATGAAGGCGTGCGTGTCGGCTTGGCAGATGGAACAACGCTGGACGCTCATCTAATCGGGCGCGATCCTTCCACCGATTTGGCAGTGTTACGCATTGAAGCAACCAACCTGAAGCCCGCCACGTGGGCAAGCAAAGATGCTGTTGAGGTGGGGGCGTATGCGTTGGCGTTGGGTCGCCCCAATCGCTATGTGCAGGCTTCGCTCGGCATTGTCAGTGCCAAGTCTGCCGCGCCTTTCCAAGTGCCCGGCGGTGGCAAGTTTGAATACTTCTTGCGCCCTGACTTGGTGATGTACCCCGGCTTTAGCGGTGGGGCGTTGATGTTGGCTGATGGGGCGTTCGCAGGGGTGAACACCTCCGCCATGATGCAAGGGGAAGCAATGACCATCCCTAGCGAAACCGTGTTAGAAGTGGTCAAGTTGTTGGTGCGCGATGGTCAAATCAAGCGCGGTTTCTTGGGAATTTCTGCGCAAGTGGTGCGCCTGTCTGAAGCCAACGCACAAGCCGCTCAACAAGAAACTGGCTTGCTCATCATTAGCGTTGATCCAGCCGTTGGGGCGGGCAAAGGTGGAATGCTACAGGGGGATGTCATGCTCAAGCTAGATGGGCAACCTACCCGTAGCATGGAAGAATTGCGCGATGTCCTGATGGGCAACCGCATTGGTCAAGCAGTAGAGGCTGTGGTCATTCGCGGTGGCGAACAAGTGACGCTCTCGGTAGAAATTACCGAGCGTGAGTAACGCCCTCTAGCGTGTTGGTAAAGGGGAAAGGCGGGGAAACCCGCCTTTTTTATTCTTGGTCAATTTCAGCGCGGTTTGCCAGATACCAATCAATCGTCCGACGCAACCCCTCGCGGAAGTCAGTATCTGCCACGAAGCCAAAGGTGCTACGTGCTCGTTCCGTATCCAATGCTCGGCGTGGTTGTCCGTCGGGCTTGTCGCTGTCCCAGCGTAACTCCCCTTGAAAGTCGGTTAGCTCAACAATCAGCTCTGCCAAATGACGGATGCTAATTTCCATTCCAGAACCCAAGTTCACCGGTCGGCTTTCATTGTAGTGTTCTGCCGCCTGTAAGATACCTTCAGCCGCATCTTCCACATATAAAAATTCACGGGTTGCCGCTCCTGTTCCCCAAACCATGATGTGGTCATCACCGCGTTCTTTCGCCTCTACACATTTACGGATGAGCGCAGGGATGACATGCGAAGTCCGTAGGTTGAAGTTGTCGCGCGGTCCATAAAGGTTGGTGGGGAGGATGTGGATGGAGTTGAAGCCGTATTGTTGGCGATACGTTTCACCTTGTACGAGCAATGCTTTTTTAGCGATGCCATACGGGGCGTTGGTTTCTTCTGGATAGCCGTTCCAAAGATCATCTTCTTTGAAGGGAACGGGTGTGAACTTGGGATATTCACAGACTGTGCCGGCGGTGACAAACTTTTCTACCCCAGCTTGATACGCTTCATGGAATAACTGCACGCCCATCATTAGGTTATCGTACAAGAATTCTGCTGGACGTTCTTTATTCGCCCCAATCCCCCCCACCAAAGCGGCAAGATGAATGATGATGTCGGGCTTGGCATCTGCCAACAATTGCTGTACTGCATTGAATTGGCGTAAGTCATACTCCGCACTGCGGGGCACAAAGATAGTGGCAGGGCTGTGCTTGCTAAGGGCATCTACAACGAATGAACCCAAAAAGCCCGAACCACCTGTAATCACAACGCGCTTGTTAGACCAGAAACTCAAGGCTACAGTCTCCAATACTTCTGAATACCCTAAGCAAATGATGTCATTTTTACTGGAATTTTCTAAAAAATCAAACCCATAAATAGTGATTTATGAGATTACGTTAGATTTCGCTTTCCTAGTGTACGCCTATTTGCTACTCTATCGGCAGACAGTTTGGTTTTGATTGCGTGAGATTGAGCAACCTAACATGAGTACGGCAGCACAAGAATGGTTACGCCAACAGTTGAAAGGGTTAGAGTCCGTCAAGAGTTGTATGCACCCCCTTGATTTTGATTCTGACTTGATTGTGCGCACGTGGGTTGGAATGCGCGTGAACATCTATTTTTTGAATGATGTCCCGTCCGTGCGTGGGATGCGACGAGTCTTGCAAGAGAATAGTCGCAATTATCAGGGTACGCTCTTCATCTTGCATCAGCGATTACTGCCCCTTGACCGCACGCGCCTTGCGCCAGAAACGTGGATGCGTGCCTTGCACGAGCTGAACAGCGAACGCATTTACACCTTCAATCCAAGCCAGTCACGGCTAGGTCAAGTGCATTTTGAGTTCATGCCCGACGGCATCGAGCGCGAGGCATGGTATGGGGAAGATGTGGTCGTTGGGGAGTTACGCATCCTCAACGTTGCCGTTAGCACACAAGGCATTCGTGGGCAGTGGATGATGGCAGACTTTGGGCAAAATCCCTATTGGGTCAATTCAGAGTATCGTTCCGAACGGCTGAAGGCGCGTTTCAATACCACGCCCTTTGGCAAGTATGGACAATTCACGTGGGATCGCTTTGATGTGGGGGGCAACCCCGGCGGAGCAGACCGCGATTCACTACGGCAAGCCTATGAGAGCGAGCTAGACCGAAGCTACGCCGTGTTGGAGATTGCCACCACCGCCACGCCTGAAGAAGCAAAAGCCGCCTTTAGACGCTTGGCACGCTTGTTCCATCCCGACACCAGCACGCTGGAAAAAGCAGAGGCGGAAGAACGTTTCCGTCAATTGAACAAGGCGTATGATTACATCAAACATAAGAAGGGGTGGTCATAGCCAGCGGTTGCCCATCCGTTTACATTCCGTGCGTTTGACCGCTGACCACTTGGGCGCGTAGATTCTTGAGCAGATTCCACAAGACGGCTTTGCCTTGCTGTGCCCCATCCATACTGACAAAATCCACCCCATCAAAGAGGTGGCGCACACTCCGCACAACTTCTACTTCGATGGGTTGCGCCCCCACTTCGGCGTGGATGGATTGCAGGCGAGGGGTTTGTAACGGGATGATTTGCCCATAGTTTAAGTTGGTTGAAATGCTAAACGGGACGTTTGTCTGTTCTGCGTCGCTATACGTCCCGCTCACCCACACCGTGATGTTGAATAAATCGGTGTCGGTGGGGAAGTTGCGCGTGTCGCGCAGGGCGCGGGCGGCAAGGTAATGGGCTTGGCAATACGACGGTTCATGCACGGTGACGCTCCCGAAGGCAAACGGGGTGAACGCCGTGAGCGATTCCACGCTGGCATCCAAGATCGCCGCCTCATCCACATCCGCGCCGTGTCCGGCTTTTGCCGTGCGCAATCCTAAGCGATGTTGTAACCATTCAATCAAGCCGTGCGTATGTTCACACGGGATCAAGCGCGTTTGATTGCTCACCAGATAACCCTGTTCAACCTGCACGCGATACCCCAAATCATTGACCACCTCCCAGCCATTCGCTGTGCGGGTGATGCCTTCGGTATCCCATGCCAGCGTGTAGCGGATTTCACCGCTGACAGGTGTGGTGCTGAATAGGGTTGGGGTCATGACGATGAGGATCACCAAGAGCAACGCCATGATGTAGCGTTGTAAGCGTGGGATGCGGTAGAAGTGTGTGAGGAAGCGTTCCATAATGGGGTTTGTCCTGTGTTGAGTGGAGTAGAAAAGGTGGAAGGGGGGTGGGGTATTTCGCCCACCCCATGAATACCTAGACTAGATAAAGCGATCAACCACCGCCACCGCCGGGAGGGGGAGGAGGGAGTTGCCCTTGTCCACCTTGCCCACCCTGTGGGGGTTGTCCTTGACCCTGACCACCTTGTGGGGGTTGTCCTTGCCCTTGACCCTGACCACCCTGTGGAGGTTGTCCTTGTCCTTGACCCTGACCAGCTTGTTGCCCTTGACCTGCCCCGCCCATTTGAGCGACACCGCCCCCATCAGACGCTGTACCGACGTAGCACCCCATGAAGTAGGGGAAGGTATCGGTAGCGAAGTACGCATATTCATAAGCGAAGTCTGGGATGTTGGGTGTTTCTAGCCCATTGCATTGGTCTAAATCGCCGGAGTTGGCAATATACTCGTTTGCTTCCCAAGCATTATCTAAATCGGGATTGGTGTATTGCCACGAGCTATTGACTTCAACAACCGCTCCGCTGCTGTCATAGACATACGGAACAAGGATAGGGAAGCCATCCAATGAATAGCCGATGATCGTGCCGGGGGTGGAAAGTTCTTCTGCAGTGTACAAACAATCCGGGCGTGTGTGGTGATGATAGAAGCCCTCCGCTGTGTGACCGCCACAGAAGTCCAACAGGTTATCAAGGTACGGATCGCGGTAGCCATCGCGTGGGGCTTCGTTGGGTCCAAAAATTGCCAAGCCTCCCACCGTGATCGCCGTCGTCCCGACAATCGGAATTTCGGTGGTGGTGCCGGTGAGGGTTGGTTCTTGTGGGAAGCTATACGAAATTTGATTTGCTGCCAAATCAGCTGGGGTGATTTGTACAAATTCAAAGTTAGGAATGTTATTGCTATTCATGGTGATGGTTGTCCCATCACAGTTAACGCTCAACTCTGGCGCAACATACGCGCTGTTTTCGGCGGCGGCGGTGACGGACAAAAAGCCGAGTTCAGTGGCACAATCTGATTGTGCGCTAGATGTACTGACCACGCCCAAGACCGAGAGCATGGCAAGCAACAACAACAGGGTGATACGGGATCGGTTCATCTCAAAAGTCCTATTGCACAATTTACACGATAGATAAGAAGGGTTTAACAAACTTATGTTATCGCAGTTTTCCCTAACCGTTTGTCAACTTTTAGTAAACTTTACGAGTTCACCAACGCATCTGCTAAGGCGTTCAAGTACACCTCTAAGTTGGTATAGCCTTCGCTAGAAAGTTGGTTGCCGTTATGATCTTGCACAAGCGGATCTAGCCCGTGCTGGCTTTCCCATTCGTCAGGCATGCCGTCACCGTCAGTATCCACAGGTGGGACAGGGGGCTGTTTGGGATCAAAACCGAGCGCGAGCGCATCATTCGCTATGGGTTGGTCATACCCCAACGCGCTGAATTGCGGTTGCTCCACCGCGCCGATGATGCGCTGATCCATCGGGTCACGTGGGAACGCCCCAACTTGCTGAAGCGTGTAGACCACCAGCTGATCGGTGGGGTGATACGTGATCGGGGGGAAGGCGTGCCGTTCCGCCAGCAAACTTGCTTGGGCAGGCTCGGTGTTGGGATGATACAGCGCGAAGTCATTACAGCAGTACACCAACGCTTGATCGCTGTAGTCGGGGTAGAGGTTGATGCGGTTGTCGGTCATGTAAACCTGATTGTTGGGTTGCGCCGTGACTATCTGGGTGAACAGCCCATAGGGATAATCGGGGCGCACGATGGCGTAATTGTGTGCCCAATTCAGATGGAGCAAGAATAGCCCAGCATCAGGCATACCGCGCGTTTCATCAAGGTTATCCCCATAGGTGATGGGCGACCCCATGTCATACAGCAAATTGCTAGACAGCTCCAGATGGAGCGGATGGCTGGCACATTCTGACGGGAGTTCAGCAACGCTTTCGCCGAATGCCTCAACGGGTGCGGTGACATCACAGGTGATTTCCGGCAAGCGTCCGCCAAGCCGATACCACAGGTTATGATGAATGGAGAGGTTATCCTGTGGGAAGCGACTGTGCGAGTAGTTAATCAACATGCCCCCCAAGTGCGCGTGATCTCCCACCGTTTCCGCAAGGATAGAATTTTGGATGGTGATGTTTTGTGCTAGGGAGATTTGCACTGCTTCATCGCTGGCGTGGGCAAAGGAGCTATGGTCGATGATGGCGTTTTGTAGCCCATCCAACCGCAAGGCATCATCCAGAATCCAACCATCCCCACCCATGTGGGCGGCAGGGCGCGAGCGCACATGGCGCACGATGATATTGCTACAATCGTTCCCCTCGTAATGACCATCACACACCAACCCACGCACGATGATTCCCCCCGGCGAGGTTTGCCCAGCGATGGTGACGTTGCCATGTGTGATGTTGGCGGTGGTATCAATCACCCCGCTCACCGCAAAAACAATGGTGCGTGCGCCCGGCGTATCTAACGCCGCTTGGAGCGAGCCTTCGCCACTTGGGGCAAGCGTGGTGACGGTTAGCACTTGTCCGCCCCGTCCGCCACTGGCAACCGCGCCGAAGCCCTCTGCGCCGGGGAAGGCTGGAAGCGGAGCTTGTGCGTGGGCAAACGCAATGCCCAACCCCAATAGTGCCATCATGATAATCAAAATAGTGCGCTTCATGTTGTATCCTCAATGAACCAATTAAGCACGAACGAATATACCTATTGTAACGCTCTCATTGCGCCTTTGTCATTTCTGCGCATGGTGTAGCACCCCCTGATACGGCGGATGATACCTGCACGATGAAGGATTATTCCACCCAAGTGACTTGACCACACGCCGAAAAGTCATAGCCATCGGAGGGGGCGAGGGTGCTTGCCAAGTGGGGTAGCTGTGCCAGCAACGCTTGAACGCGCTCATCGTGCCACCGCGCCAACGGGATCACCAGATCATACGGCTCGTCATGCAAGTGGACAAGCCCCAGTCCATAGCCCGATGCCACCGACTGAATCCCCACGCCCACATCAGCCCGCCCATCTTGAATGAGGCGTGCTACCTCGCTATGCGTTTTGACCTCATCCTGATAGCCGTGAATGGCGGATGGGGAAAGCCGAAGCAGAAGCAGTTGTGCATCTAGCCAGACGCGCGTGCCCGCCCCACTTTGGCGGTTGATGAAGCGCACTTGTGCCCGTGCCAGATCAGCAACTTGGGTGAGGCGGTGCGGATTGCCTAGCGCGACCATCAAGCCCACTTGGCGGTTCGCCACGCGCACCAACGCCACACGCTGATTGGGCAAAACGCGACGCACAAACGGGAGGTTATAGGTGGCGGTTTCGCTATCTAATAGGTGGATACCGCTCACATCCGCCCGCCCTTCGTTCAAGGCGATTAGCCCTCCCAAACTTCCTGCAAAGGTGAGGTGCAAGTGTGCGGAGGGGGTGCGCTCGGCTAACGCGCTGACCAGCGGGTCATGGCTTCCAACGAAGCGCAACGCGCTGGTGAGCGTGTGGGGGGCGGGGTCAGGTAGCACACGCAAGCGATCCATCACCAAGCGTAACGCCTGCTCTATTTCGCCCAGTTGATAGCCAGCCGATAAACTAGCGAGGATGAAACTCTCGGTAGTGTTCGCCAGCTTCATCAAGCGGAAGGGGTCGGGCGTGGGGGCGGTGCGCGTCACGCGCGTGCCTTGCCCTTGATGGGATTCAATCATCCCTTGTTCGATGAGGGCGCGGTATGCACGCATGATCGTATTCGGCGCACAGTTCCACTGCTTCGCTAAGTCGCGCACAGAAGGCAACTCATCCCCTGCTTGATATTCACCATACAAGATGGATTGGCGAATGGATTCCACGATTTGTTCATATAAGCTGGACATGGCTTTCCGATCAGGCTTGCAACTTCAAGAGATGCCATTCTACCACGCCTGCCCCCGCTCCCCCACAAAAGACAGTTTATGACACGGAAAACAATAGGTGATATACTAGGGAGTATCGTAAAATAGGAAAGGTTTTTTCATGAAGAAGTTGTTGCTTGGGATTGTTTTGATGGTTGCTTTGGGTGTTTCAGGGGTTTATGCACAAGACGCAGTGCCCAACCGTATTGATCTTTTGCGTCCAGACGCGCCTGCTTTGGCGCATCACGGGAGTTATGCCATTGGCGTGCGCACCCTTGAACTTGTTCATGCCGATCAAGTGGATATTGTGAACACCGTAGCAGGGGGGGAGAATGTGATGTATGACCGCCCCCTCACGGTAGAAGTGTGGTATCCGTCAGAGGTGGAAGCGGGCACGCCTCCCACACCCTATACCAACGTCAGCACGCGCGACGTTGCCCTCACCACTACGCTGATTGGGCGGGCGGTGCGTGATGCACAACCGATGAGCGTGGGTGCGCCGTATCCGCTCATCATCGTTTCGCATGGCTACCCCGGCAACCGTTTCTTGTTGGCACACCTTGCCGAAAACCTCGCCAGTAAGGGGTATGTGGTTGCTTCGATTGACCACACCGATAGCGTGTACACCGATCAAGCGGCGTTTGGTAGTACCTTGCTCAACCGTAGTCTTGACCAACTTTTCGTCTTGAACAGCTTGGAAGAGATGGGCGCGTCGTCCAGCGATAGCTTCTTGGCAGGGCTGGTGGATACGGACACGGTTGGCATGATCGGCTATTCGATGGGTGGTTATGGCGTGGTCAATGTGATTGGTGGGGGCTATACCGAAGCGAGCGTGGGCTACTCTTGGGGCACGCCTAACGGCTTGCTGGCACAGCGTCAAGCTGGCAACGCGGACTATGAAGCCACGTTTGACGCGCGGATCAAGGCGGCAATCGCCATTGGACCTTGGGGGATGGAAACAGGCTTTTGGGATGCCGAAGGCTTGAAAGGCATTCGCACGCCGATTCTGTTCATGGCAGGCAGTTTGGATAATGTGTCCGGCTATACCAACGGCACTCGCGCCATCTATGAGGCATCCGTCAACGCGGATCGCTACTTGCTCACGTTTGAAAGCGCGTCGCACAATGCCGCCGCCCCCTATCCCGTTCCGCATGAATTGGTGACGGCTGGCTCTGAAAGCTACTCCCACTACATGGATCCCGTGTGGGATACCGTGCGCATGAACAACATTGCCCAACACTTCGCCACGGCTTTCTTCGGCGTATACCTGCAAGAGGATGAAACGCTGGGCGAATACCTCAACGTCACCGAATACGCTTTTGACGGGGTGTATGATGTGGACGCGGAAGGCAACCCCACCGATGCCCATACCTATTGGGCGGGCTTCCCGAATTGGTCAGGCTTCGGCTTGCGCCTTGAGCATGCCCTCCCTGCCAGCGAATAACCCATAACATCTCGCAAGAACCGCGCTAGGGGCGTGGTGCAATGTGCGCCATTCCCCCTAGCCCGAGGGGCTATCGTGGCGGTTTAGAAGGGGACTTCTTCGGTATCAAAGAAGTGGGGATGGGTGTCATCGGTAAAACGCCCCATGTCCGTTTCGGTTGTCCAAGTGGTTCCGTCGGGGAGGGTTGCCTCTTCAAGGGTGGTGCGTCGTAGGTAGCACCCACGCAAGGTTGCCCCGTCCAAATTGGCGCGAGTCAGATTGGTGTTGGCGAGTTGCGTCCCAACTAAATGCGCTTCGTACAGATTGGCTTCGGTCAGATTCGCACTCATGAGGCTGGCAGATTCGAGCGTTCCCCCACCGATATTCGCCCCCTCCAAGTTAGCATGATCCAACTTGGCATGTCTCAAGTTTGCACCTGCCAAGTCAACACGGGCAAGGTTTGCTCCTT
>JBMOEO010000021.1:0-42260 GCA_049318945.1 Phototrophicaceae bacterium
CCATGTTTAGCGAGACAATATCACGATGAAGCTCTGGTTCAATTACATTGCTGAGGGCTTGCATCACAAGTGCATTTAAGTCAGACATGAGAATTCCTCATAATTGTCTTGATGTTTGGTGGAATTATTATAATGATTTTGAGAGAAATTCCAGAAGAATCCCCTAAGAAAAAAAAGCAGGTGACAATTGTCACCTGCTTTGTAGGTATCCCTAAATTGGATTGATGAGGCTAGTTTTGGGATTCTTGTGAAGCACGTTTCTTTGCCAACGCTGCTTCACGCTTTGCCTTACGTTCTTCTGGAGTAGACCCTCCAGCAGGTGCTGTCGGGGTTGCTTCAACCGTTTCTGATGGGGCAGAAGCGGTGGACGTGCTTGCTACAGGAGCAACTGCCGCCGCTCTTTTGGCTTCCGCTGCAGCAGCTTTGCTCTTCGCCTTCAGTACATCTTTGTGTTCCCAACCGCCCCGTGCTTCTGCTTCCTCAGTTGCGCGAGTGGGGGCAATTGAACGCCAATAGCTGAAGGTCTTATTGAGTTTGTCTTTCCCGTGAATGTGGCTACGAGTACGATCATAGCTTGCCAATTCATAATCATGATCCATCTTGATGGAATCAAATGGGCAAAACTCTGCACAGTATCCACAGTTCATGCAAATATCAATATCAATGTAGAAGGCTTCTGAACGAGGTACTGGGCGACCAGTCTTGGCATCATTCTCTTGCACGATCCAGATACATTGTGGCGGACAAACCTTCGAACAAATCCCACAGGCAGTACACCATTCCATACCAGGGTTGTCCATATCTTGGTCATTCACCACCAAGAAGGGAACAAAGCGAAACCGTTCTGGCACAGCAATTTTCTCTTCAGGATATTGCACAGTGTAAGCACCGGTTGCTTTTAACCCTTGACGCTCTTCAAAGATGTCTTGGTTAAAATATCTACGCCCAGCATAGCGTAGGTCTTCGATATATGTATTGATAAAGTGGGTTAACGTAACACGTAACCCCTTCAAAATACCAACACCCATGTTTGCCATCGACATTCCTCCTTGTCAACTAACGGTCAGTTTCACCCAATACGATGTCAATACTACCTAAGATCACCACAATATCTGCTACTTTTTGCCCATGTGACATGGTGCTGAAAGGGGTCAGATTGATGAAGGATGGGGCGCGGACGTGATAACGCCACGGATTCTTCGTTCCTTTGTCATCTCCTGCAGAGATAACATAGAAGCCAAGTTCGCCCTTCGGGTTTTCAACACGTCCATAGGACTCTCCAACTGGAATACGTGGGGTGTGTTGTGAGTTGCCTGCCACGCTTTGACCTTTTGTCTTTTCAAGACGAGGCAGAATTTGTTTGAGGATACGGATACTTTCACGCATTTCATCCAAGCGAATCATGTAACGATCGTACACATCCCCGTTCTGGCGGGTGCAAACGTCAAAGTCTAGCTCAGGATAAATGCTGTAGGGTTCTGCACGACGAACATCATAGGCAACCCCACTGGCACGGAGCAAGGGTCCTGCCACGCTCATCGCAATTGCATCAGATGCGGAAAGCACGCCCGTACCAATAGAACGAGTTTTGACGATTTCGCTATCGCTTAAGAATCCATCCAACTCATCAATCGCACGGGGCAAGCGTTCGTTAATGAGTTCGGTCAAGTATTGCATCGTGTTAAAATCACGCACTTGGTCGTTAACCATGTTCATCACGCTACGGATGCGTTCGGGCAAATCATACGCCAACCCACCGAAACGGAAATAGTTGCACATCATGCGTGCGCCAGTGGTTGCCTCAAAGAAATCGAGAATCTTTTCACGTTCCGCAATAGCATACAATGCAGGGGTGAAGAAGGCTCCTAAGTCATTGAGCAAGAAACCAATCGCCCAAAAGTGATTCACAATGCGCGTTAATTCTGCCATCAAGACGCGGATCACTTCGGTACGGTAGGTAGGTGGAACATAGCGCGATCCATAGGAAAGCAAGCGTTCAACAGCAAGGCTATATCCGAAGTTGTTACCTAGGCTACTGATGTAATCAAGGCGATCGGTGAAGGGCATATTGTGTAGGTAGGTATTGCGCTCCCCAATCTTTTCATGGTTACGATGCAAATACCCCATCACGGGTTCAAGTTTGTCTACCGTCTCGCCGTCCAGCGTGAGGACAATGCGGAATACCCCATGTGTACTGGGATGATGAGGACCCATGTTGACCACCAGCTGATCGGTCTTCATGTGATCGTTACTGGGCATCTTCTCAACATCAACGCCTAAACCCATACCGGAGTAGATCTGTTCTTCGGATGTATCGCTCAGTTTACTCAGGTCAAAGTCAGCAGGATAACGAACGTTGCTACCGTAAGCATTTAGCTCTTCAGCGCGGTAAACATGCCCAGCGGGCCAACGCGAATCAAAAGGCTTATGTTCAGCTTCGTAGTATGCTTCCTTCCAATCCTTGCGCATGGGGTAGCCATCAAAGCCTTCCCAAAGCAGGATACGGCGCAGGTTAGGATGTCCCTCAAAATGGATACCAAATAAGTCATACGCCTCGCGCTCTTGGAAATTTGCGCCAGGATAGATGCTGGTGAGGGAAGGGACTTTCGCTTCTTCGCGGTCAGTCTTGGTCTTGAATACCAAAGCTGAACCCCCGCTTGTACGGTAGGCATGATACACCATCTCAAGCGGATCACCCTCTTCAATGCCAAGATAATCTACCGCTGTCGCGCTAGATAAATAATCAAAGCCCATTTCATCACGGATGACTTGGGCAACTTCTATCAGTTTGTCTTTGTCCACAACAATACCCGAATACCCCGCACGAGAATCTAAAGAGATTGCCTGTGGGAATTTTTCTTTGAGTACGCTAATTGTGGTATCCAGATCAAGCTGGGTTAGGTCTGGTGCAAGTTGATCGGTCATTGCCTATCCTTTCGCTGCATCGCGTGCGCGTTTACGTGCAACGGCTTCTTCACGACGTTGTTTAATAACTGCTAACCGCTGTGCATCGTCTGCTGAAACTTCGGTTGCTTCTGCCACCAGCGCGGTAGCTTGTGTAGCAGCCAATATCTTCTTCGGCGCATCATCAACGAAGCGGTGTGATGGTAACTCACGAACGCCGTAAGATTGCCCCATCGCCGCTAACTCGGCTTGACGACGGATGATTTCCATTTGGCGTGGATCAACAATATCAGGACCCAAAATGGGGATCGGTGTGGGTTCAGCAGGACCAACACCATACCACGGCACATCATCTAGGTTGGCTAAGGATTGTCCATCAATCTTCTTTTGAAGAGCAATCAACCCATGTAGCAAGGCTTGAGGGGTTGGAGGGCACCCAGGAACATATACATCCACAGGGATATACTTATCAATGCCAGAAACAACATTGTACCCCTCTTTGAAAGGACCACCCCCACTGGCACACGCCCCCATTGCCATTACATATTTTGGCTCTGGCATTTGGTTATATAGGCGCACAATGGGAACGACCATCTTTTTGGTGACAGTACCAGACACAATCATCAAGTCTGATTGACGTGGACTCCCACGCATTACTTCCATCCCAAACCGACTTAAATCATATCGAGATGCTGCAGTGGCAATCATTTCGATTGCACAACATGCCAGCCCAAACAACATCGGCCACATCGAGTTGCGCCGACTCCAGTTATAAATTTTGCTCAGGCTTGTAATCGCTACGTTGCCTTGCAAATCATCCGGAACGGGGAACTCAGTATCGTGAATTAGTTGCAGGTCCATTTAGGAATTGACCTCCTCATACCACCCAACCAAAATTGACTGTAAAATATTCTCCTCAACATCATGAGGATCATCACCAAATTCTGGGAGTGAAATTATCATTTGATAAAGCTGATACAAACCTACAGAATCCACAACAATGCTAGGGTACGAAGCCTTGAGGGCAAGAATGATTTCATACTCCGATTCCCACAATAAACCCACAGTTGTAAACTCTCGCTAGATAAATTATACAGATTGTGACAGATTTCCCAAACCCTTGAACCAAACCAATTTTCAGGTTGTAAGGGAACGGGTGTCCTTTCAATTATACCATGTTTGAAGGCGATTTCATCAGGGTTTGAGTATAGGAAAGGGACTATAGTTTGTCAATAAATATACCTAACGTTATTGAACGTAATTAACAACTGCCCCTGTTAAAGATACTTGACCATGGTTAGCAAGACTGGCAATGCCCCTTTGTTGATAGGCATCCGACATCACACTTGCTACTGTTTGAGCCTGATCTGCACTGTGGCACACTGCCAATAGTGTTGGACCTGCCCCTCCGATAGTAACGGATAGTGCGCCGTGCTGAATGCCTATATCACGCAGGCTATCAAAATGTGGCATGAGATGTTTACGGGCTGGCTCAACGATGTGGTCAGACGACATGGCGCGTGCTAGTGCAAACACATCTCCGCGATAGAGCGCGTCAATCAAAGCAGCCACTTGCCCCGTTTGATGTACTAAGGTTCGTAGTGGAATGGTGGGGGGTAAAACCGCGCGTGCGGCTGCGGTGGTAACTTCAACATAAGGCGTTACTAGGGCGAGATGGAGATTGCTAGGAATAGGTAGCGTGCGTAGCCCACTGATGTCTGCGCTGGTAAACAGGGTGATTCCCCCAAACAAACAAGGTCCCACATTATCAGGATGCCTTCCTGCTACCAATGCCTCACCGTCTAAGGCAGGTTCTAACAAGTCTTGTCGCGTGAGGGGTTCTCCTAGTAAAGCATTGGTGGCAACTGCGCCAGCAACTGCGCTGGCAGCACTGCTACCCAGTCCACTACCTAATGGCAACCCTTTATGAATTTCTAGCTCAATGCCTACATCTAGCCGATTGGCAAGTTGTAATACCTTCATTGCCGCCACACTTGCTGTATTCTTGGTTGGATCAAGGGGAAGTTTACCGTGATCCCCCGTGATTTTCGTGATGACCAAGCCCGCCTGTGTCCTACGACGTGCGACTACTGTATCACCCGGAGCCGTTAGAGCTAACCCAAGTATATCGAAACCAACCCCTAAATTTGCCACTGTGGCAGGTGCGAAGGCTTCTGCTATAGAAAATGACATGGGAACGAATTATCCTTTGTAAAAAGTAGTCTTGAAGAAGGGAAATTTATGCTATGGGTAGCATCTTACAATGTATGGATTGTGGACAACAATACCCGATTAATCAGTTAATTTATACCTGTAACCATTGTGGGGGATTACTAGATGTTCGGCATGATCTAGTGAGCATCAAGCACACGATTAGCCGTGATCTATTTGATGGGCGTTTAGGTGCCACCCCCAGCAAAGCCCCCTATCACAGCGGGGTTTGGCGTTACAAAGAGTTAGTTTATCCTGATCTCGATGAGAAGTTAATTGTCACGCGACCAGAAGGAAACACGAATATTTATCGCTTCCCATCCTTACAGAATTGGGTGGGGAGTGAATGCTTATACCTCAAGCATGAGGGCGAAAACCCTACAGGATCATTCAAAGATCGTGGAATGACAGGTGGGGTGACACAAGCACGCTCATTAGGAATGAAGCAAATTGCTTGTGCCAGTACGGGGAATACTTCTGCTGCGCTGGCTTCTTATGCCGCACAAGCCGGCTTGCGCGGTATTGTCTTCTTTCAGAACAGCAATGTGGCAATCGGCAAACTTGCTCAGGCGGTTGCTTATGGGGCGATGTGTGTGCGTGTTGAGGCAGACTTTGACCGCAACCTTGAGTTAGTACGAGAACTTTCTATTGAGCTAGGCATTTATGTCTTGAACTCCATTAACCCATTCCGTTTGGAAGGGCAGAAAACGATTATGTTTGAGACCATCCAACAACTAGATTGGAACGTTCCTGATTGGATTGTTGTCCCTGGTGGAAACTTAGGGAACTCTTCTTCCTTTGGTAAAGCATTGTGTGAACTCTATGAAGTGGGGTTGATTGATAAGTTGCCACGCTTAGCGGTCATTCAGGCTGAGGGGGCAAGCCCACTTTATCGGGCATATCAAAACGGATTCACGCATTTTGAATCTATGAAAGCGCATACTGTCGCTAGTGCGATCAAAATCGGTAATCCAGTCAACTACGCTAAAGCAGTGCGTGCCTTAAAAGATACCAATGGCGTGGTAGAAATGGTGACAGATCAAGAGATTATGGATGCTAAAGCCATGATTGATGCTAGTGGAATTGGTTGTGAGCCGGCATCCGCCTGTTCTTTGGCTGGGACTCGTAAACTAATTGAAGCTGGGATCATTCACCCATCAGAAACAGTGGTGGGTATTTTAACGGGGCACGTCTTGAAAGATTCGGATGCTGTGGTTAACTACCATAGCAACACGATGGAGGATGTGGTGGCAACGCATCCCAATCTTCTGCACGATGTAGGGGATGACGTTCAACAAATTCGTAGCCTATTACGCAGCAACTTGATGTAGCGATTCGTTAAAATAGATGGGGGCAATCACCCCCATCTACGCTCAGCTCAAAGTTGCTCAAGTGCTTGCGCTAAGTCAGACAAAATATCATTTGTCTCTTCAATGCCAACGGCAAAGCGCACAAGGTTATCGGTCATACCCAACGCAAGGCGTTCTTCTGGTTCTTTGTCATAATAGCTAATCACTGCGGGTTGCTCAATCAGGCTTTCGACTCCACCCAGACTTGGCGCGATGAAAGGAATCTTAAGCCCATCAATGAAGCGTCGTGTTGTAGCCATATCCCCACGAATCATGAAGCTGACCACCCCACCAAACCCCTTCATCTGTTGGGTAGCAACAGCATGATCGGGATGTGATGCCAAACCGGGATACCAAACCCGCTCAACTTGTGGGTGATTTTCTAAAAACTCTGCTACGTGTTGCGCGGTATGATTCTGTTGTTGAACCCGTATACCCAGCGTTTTTAGTCCACGGCTGAGAAGGTACGCAGAGTTAGGGTCAATCATGCCACCCAACATACCGCGTCCATCACGGATGACCTTCATCCGTCCAGCATCTGCCCCAACCAAGACCCCAGCCAGAATATCGTTATGACCGCTTAGATATTTGGTGGCACTATGCACAACGAAATCAACCCCAAAATCAAGCGGTTTTTGGTTGATGGGGGTTGCAAAGGTACTGTCAATCATGGTCATCACTTGGTGACGACGGGCAATATCAACGATGCGAGGCAGATCAACGATGCGTAAGAAAGGATTGGTAGGACTCTCTGAAATGATAAAGCGAGTACGCTGGGGAATGATAGCTTGTTCCATCGCCTCATAATCCCCCATTGGTACAATGCTCACATCAATATTGAAACGCTTGAGCCATTGCAAGGCGAATTGTCGAGTACGACTATAGCAGTCATCGGTCATCACCAAGTGTTGCCCAGCACGCAACACCGTTAACAGTAAGGTGGTGATCGCGTTCATGCCGCTTGAAAACAGAATGGCGTTTGCACCATGATCTAAAAGTGCTAACTTATCTTCGACATCTTGAATGGTTGGATTTCCATAACGAGCATATTCAACCCGATTTGCCCCACCTCCCCATGTTTTCTGTTCCATGTAATCTAGGAGATTTTGAGTGGTATCAAAGCGGTATGTTGCAGTATGTACAATCGGGGTATGTAAAGCGTTATATGGGGCGTTCGCCTCATTCTTTCCATGTACACTTTGGGTAGTTGTACTAAAATCAAATTCAAATTGAGATTTTGGGGAAAATTCATCCATTGTTATCTTATCCTAACTGGAACGTTCACATCGTTATTCATATAAAAAGCGATGGCTAGAGCTGTCTTACGATGAAGACACCCTGCGAAATATCGTCCAAGCAATTTCGCTTGGCGGAATTGGCACCTATCCCGTTCGCCTTCACGGGGGTTGCCGCAGTTTCATAGAGCCGAATCTCTCCACTGCTCTGGATATTGATCCAGTAGATGTTGTCATGTGGGAGAAAGCATAACATAGAAAGAAGATGGGGGCAAGATATGCAAAATACTAACCAACACAGCATCCCTCGCCAATTAACCATTGAGATAATTAGCGGATATGATGACGGAAAACAATTTCCCCTTGAGCTGAAAAGTTCTGCACCCATAGTAACTATCGGGCGCGACCATGAGAACGACGTAGCATTGCCACATGATGCTTCAGTATCTAGGGAACATGCGGTTCTATCATGGACAAACCAGGGCTGGCGGTTGGAGGATTGTCAAAGCCGAAATGGAACATTCATTGAAGCGGATGATTTGTTTCAACCAGATGTCGCTACCAAAGTTTATTACCCTTTGTTAGCTGGAACACCCTTTCGCATTGGAAAGACATGGTTAATCATTCGTGGCTATGAGTAATTCATTACGCACCCTCACTGATATTCTGATTGATGCGCGTAAAATATCTTCGCACCTGAATCATCGCTATTTAGGGGTGGAGCATTTGACGCTGGCACTGATCCGCCCTGCTAACAGCGTGGCGCATGGTCTCATTCAACGTCAAGGTGTAAGTCCACAGCTGATTGCAGATTTGATTGAGCAGAAAATCGGGATCGGTAATGCGAGTATTTTGTGGTCTGGCTTACCTTATACGCCACGCACCAATGTGATCCTCAACATTGCCCATGATCTTGCCCTTGAGTCTGAGCGTCACTACAACGAGGTGCATGAATTAGACTTGATGCTTGCCATCTTGATGGAAAGCGATAGCCTAATTGTGCGGATTCTGAACCGAGCAGGACTCGATACAGAATCCTTGATGAGAGATGCTACCGTTTAGAGATAGCTCAACACACTTTGAGCAAACTCATCAGTGCTAATGTATTGCCCACCACGTGGGGCAATATCCGCGGTACGTGCCCCCGATGCAAGCGTCTGTTCAATAGCGGATTCAACCGCCTTCGCTTCTTCTTCTAGTTGCAGGCTATAGCGCAAAAGCATCCCCGCGCTCAAAATCATGGCGGTTGGGTTTGCCTTCCCTTGTCCGGCAATATCAGGTGCAGAGCCATGGATAGGTTCATACAACCCAAAGGTACTTGTCCCGATTGAAGCGGAAGGCAACATTCCCAATGAACCTGCCAGCACGCTTGCTTCATCGCTGAGGATGTCGCCGAACATGTTATCAGCAAGGATGACATCAAAACTAGATGGGCGGGTCATCAGATACATGGTTGCTGCATCCACTAGAATATGATCCAACGCCACATCACTATAGTCTTCGTGTAGCTCTACAACAGTACGCCTCCACAAACGCATCGAGGCAAGCACGTTTGCTTTGTCAATAGAGGTGAGCTTCTTACGGCGACCTTGCGCAGCGCGATAAGCAACCGTTGCCACCCGTTCAACTTCGGGGCGGGAGTAAATCAAGGTGTCGTATGCGTCGTCCCCATCCCCCTGTTCTTGCCGAGGTCCGAAATAAATCCCCCCGGTCAATTCACGAACGAATAGCATATCCACACCCTCTAGCAATTCGGGGCGCAAGGGAGCATGTTCAACCAACTGAGGGTAAGACTTTACGGGGCGCAAATTAGCAAATAACTCAAAGTGTTTACGAATTTTCAATAAGCCTTGTTCTGGGCGTACTGAAGAAGTGGGGTCACTCCATTGGGGTCCACCAACTGCCCCTAACAGGATGGCATCGGATCCTTCACACATGGTGATGGTCTCATCGGGTAAGGGATTACCAGTTTGGTCAATTGCAATGCCACCCATTAAACCCTCATGGAATGTGAAATCATGCCCAAACTTGCCGGCTATTTTTTGTAGCACTTCTACGGCTTTACCAGTGACTTCGGGTCCAATGCCATCACCGGACAAAACGGCTATCGTTGCTTTCATGGTTGTATCCTTCCTAAAATTGATATGAGTGGAATTGTGTTGAAGTTATTCTAATTCGCTAGGTTCAATTGTAATTTTGACAGTCCCACTCCAATAGCCGTCAAAAGTATTCAGTCGTATCTGATAATGCCCAGCATCCCACCAACGTGGGGGAAGGTACACATCTGTGATTGTGTTGCTATCCCCATCATCGGCATAAACAACGCGACGATGGTTAGCATCCAGCACTTCGATGATGGGGTCTAACAGCCCTCCCTGTTCATTCGTGCCGATTGCCTGCACGGAGATTTCCGCCATGCTTGGTTCTTCAAGATGCCACTGAAGCACGACAGGAGTTCGCCCCGGAAGGGTGATTTCTTGGGTGTCCCCTAGCTTGATGTTTCCGCCATCTACGGGGAGCGGAAGCGCGGTCGCAGTTGGTATGGGAGTAGAGACGATGGGTGAGGTGGAGGGCGCACAGGCAACTAAAAAGGTGGTTAGCATGAGCAAACATCCCAACCACCCCGTGCCAACCAACCGCTTAAATGGTGACATTCTCGTTCACTTCGGATGCAAATTGCGTATCGGATTCAGCGAGATACAACCCATATTCAACACTGTCCACCAGCGCAAGCCAACTGGCGCGAATGATGTCAACGCCTGCTCCTACGGTTGTCCATGTTCGCTTCCCGTTGTAAGTGTCAATCATCACTCGTGTGGTGGCGGCTGTCCCTTGGTCACTATTCAAGATGCGCACTTTATAGTCCACCAGCTTCAGATGAGCAACCTGTGGGTAACGTGGCATCAATGCTTTGCGCAACGCCAAATCAAGCGCGTTCACGGGTCCATCCCCTTCGGCTGCTGTGTGAATGACATCTCCGTCAATGTCTATCTTGACGGTTGCTTCAGCAAATGCCCCACGCCCACGCCGATCTTCTACAATGGTAGTGAAGTCGATTAGCTCAAAGGCAGGTTTATAGGTGGGCATCTTGCGATGTAAGCGAATTGCTACTGAAGCCTCTGCCCCTTCAAACACAAAACCTTGGCTTTCAAGTTCTTTGATGTCTTCTAGGACGGCAACCGCCACCGAGCTATTAATGTCTAGCCCGTATTCTTCTGCCTTACTTAACAGATTGCCTCGTCCAGATAGATCAGAGATCAATATCCGCATCTCGTTCCCAATTAACATTGGATCAATATGTTGGTAGCTGTCAATATTCAGGCGGATTGCCGCCACATGGATTCCCCCTTTATGGGCGAAGGCACTCTTGCCCACGTAAGCGAGATGATTATCAGGGGCGAGATTAGCAATCTCCGCTACCGCACGCGAAACATGCGTTAGACTACGCAAGTTATCGGTGGGTACACAAGCATAACCCATCTTCAATTGCAAATCCCCAATGATGCTAATCAAGTTGGCATTGCCACAGCGTTCACCGTAACCATTAATTGTCCCTTGTACTTGGGACGCGCCTGCTTGTACCGCCATCAAAGAATTGGCAACCGCTAATTCTGTATCATTGTGAGTGTGGATGCCTAACGGAGTGTGTGGGAAAGCCTTCTTGACCATCTCAACAAACGTTGCCACTTCCCAAGGCATGGATCCGCCGTTGGTATCACACAACACCACAGCATCCGCCCCACCATCAACCGCCGCCTGTATGGTATCTAGCGCGTATTCCATATCTAGCTTGATGCCATCAAAGAAATGCTCAGCATCATAAATCACTTCTTTACCAATGGACTTAAGATACTGCACACTTTCAAAGATCATGCGGATGTTTTCTTCGGGAGTGGTACGTAGCACTTCCGTAACATGCAACATGGATGTTTTGCCCACTAGCGTAACCACAGGGGTATCTGCATCAACCAATGCCTTGATGTTATCATCTAGCTCTGGCTTTACCCCTTTACGGCAAGTTGAGCCAAATGCAGAAATCTTTGCATGTTTCAAACGAAGTTGCTTAACAGCACGGAAGTAAGCCTCATCCTTCGGATTAGAACCGGGCCACCCCCCTTCAATATATGCGACTCCCAAATCATCCAGCAATCCTGTGATCTTCAGCTTATCATGAAGCGATAGTGAGATGCCTTCGCGTTGAGTCCCATCGCGTAGCGTGGTATCGTAGATTGCTACATGCTTGGTCATGGTTCTATGCACCTACCATGAAGATAGAGGTATCCAGCTCGATTGTATTTTGAGCCTCATATTGTTGCACAGTTTCGTCCAGACCGAGTAAGTAGCCGAGTTGATCGACCCCTTGTAACAAGCAGACTTTTGAAAAGCCATCTATCGGAAAGCCAACCGAACGCCCGTCAGGCAATGTCACCGTTTGCGCTTCTAGGTTGATGGTGATTTGTGCTGTGGGGTCTTCTTGTGCAAGGCTAATTAGTTGTTGATGGGTTTCATCATCTACCACAATCGGGAGCAATCCGTTCTTGAGGGAGTTATTGCGAAAGATGTCAGCAAAGTAGGTGCTGATGACCGCCTTTAAGCCCGCACCCTGAAGTGCCCATGGCGCATGCTCGCGCGAGCTACCACAACCGAAGTTGTGTCCACCAATTAAAACCCCCGCCCCTGTATAAGCAGGATGATTTAGGATGAAATCGGGCTTGGGTGTGCCATCTTCGTTGTACCGCCAATCTGCAAAAGCATTCATCCCCAAGCCATTTTTATCGGTTACTTTCAAAAATCGCGCCGGAATGATTTGATCGGTATCAATGTCATTGATGGGTAACGGCGCCATGGTGGCGGTGAAGGTCGTAATAGGTTCCATTACAAGTCAACTCCTTATGAGTTTTGTGTATCAAAAGCGTAACGTTGTTCAAAAGCAACTTCGAGCAAATCAGTAGAAAACTGATCTACTCCTGCTCGAAGCGCGTGTTGCATTTCTGCAATGGTATTCAAATTAGAGCCATGAACTTTATAGCCATGCTCTTTTAAGGATGCCACAAAAGGCGCATCAATCAGGTCAATATTCAGGTGAACATATTGTAGGTTCATCAGTTGGGCAGTTTGTAATACCTGAAGCTGAGCAAGTGGACGTTTCATCCAAAGGGGAGGCTTCATGAAAAATGTGCCAATCGGTAAGTGAGGAGCATATTGTTTTAGATGAAACAACAAAGGTAAGTGTGGGGAAGTGAGTTGAACCTCCCCTACCACGCCAGTCTGTTCGATAATCTCCACGACTTTATGAATCAAACGGAGGTCAGGTGTTTTGAGATCAACCTGAAAGCGCGTTTGCCCTCTACCGAATACAAAAACTTCCTTAAGCGTTGGGATTTGTGTCCCAGCAAACTCCGAACTATACCAACTTCCTGCATCAAGCTGGCGCAATTCATCTAGGCTATATTGACTGATGTAACCATTACCGTTGTTTGTTGTCCCCAAATAATAGAAATGATGGATGACAACTTCCTCATCAACGGTGAGATGTACATCAAACTCGATGACATCTGCACCACGTTGTATAGCACTTCCAAAAGCAGGTAAGGTGCTTTCGGGGCAGTGTTGAACATCCCCACAATGTGCGACGATAGCTACAGACATCAGTGAAAGTCCTTTGTTTGCTAGGCATCCCTTAGATAGTGTTACAAGTTAATTGGTTCTAGCTGTGCCAACATCACACGCGGATCTGTCACCACGCCGTTGATAGCGGTTGCCGCTGCAGTGAGTGGGCTTGCCAAGAAGGTGCGCCCGCCCTTCCCTTGCCGACCTTCAAAGTTACGGTTGCTGGTTGAGACGGCGTATTGTCCGGGTGCCAATTGATCCCCATTCATGGCAATACACATAGAACAACCGGCTTCGCGCCATTCTGCCCCAGCTTCCTTGAAGATTACATCTAACCCTTCTGACTCAGCTTGTCTCTTCACCTGTTGGCTACCGGGTACAACCATCATCCGAATATTTTCAGAGACTTTACGCCCCTTCATAAACTCAGCGGCAATCCGTAGATCGCTGATGCGTGAGTTGGTACAACTGCCCAAGAATACAACATCAACCGGTTTCCCTAACAAAGATTGACCGGGCTGTAGACCCATATAAGTCAATGCTTTATCTAATGCCATCTTCTTGCTTACATCTTTTTCTTGGTCAGGATCAGGAACGCTATCGGTGATCTTCATCCCCATGCCGGGGTTTGTTCCATAGGTAATCATCGGAACAAGATCATGCGCGTTCAGTTCAATGACTGCATCAAATTCTGCGCCTTCATCAGAGGGTAAGCCACGCCACTCTGCCACGGCTTGATCCCACTTTGCGCCCTTTGGAACAGCAGGACGACCTGCCATCCACTGGAAGGTTGTCTCATCTGGAGCAACCATACCAGCGCGTGCGCCACCCTCAATGCTCATGTTACAAATGGTCATGCGCCCTTCCATAGTAAGGGCACGAATGGCACTACCCATATACTCAAAGACGTATCCTGTACCGCCACCCACGCCGATCTTGGCGATGATGGCAAGGATGATGTCTTTGGCAACAACGCCGTTTTCGAGCATACCTTCTACCCTAACCGCCATCGTCTGGGGTTTATTTTGCAGTAGGGTTTGTGTCGCTAGAACATGCCCCACTTCGCTGGTGCCAATACCAAAGCCCAATGCACCAAATGCCCCGTGCGTACTGGTGTGACTATCGCCACAGACGATGGTCATGCCCGGCTGGGTGATGCCTTGTTCCGGACCGATTACATGCACGATGCCTTGATTTTCTGTGCCCAGCGCAAAGAGCGGAATCCCGAAGTCTTTACAATTCTGGGTCAAAATGTCGAGTTGTTTGCTCGCCATTTCGTCATAGATGGGGATAATCCCATCGGCGTTTTTAGGAGTCGTTGGGGTACTATGATCCATAGTGGCGAGGGTTTGATGTGGGCGACGCACCTTCAAGCCACGTTCACGCAACAGGGTGAATGCTTGTGGTGAAGTCACTTCATGCACAAGGTGCAAATCAATATACAGGACAGCAGGCGTGTCCACAGTTTGTGGGCGCACCAAATGCTTGTTCCAGATTTTCTCAAATAGAGTTTGTGGTTGAGACATCTTTATCGTAACCTACCTTTACCAGATTGATGGTGTACTCCTCATCGTTGAGGAGTACATATGTTTATTCAGATTTATTGGATAGTCCAACAGTAGCAACCGACCCTTCGGGTTTAGTTGTTCCATGTCCTAAAGCATTAAGCATGCGGTTCAGTGCGCCTAGATATGCTCGCACACTTGCCACAATAATATCATCGTCTGCGCCATATCCGCCGAACGAACGATCCTGTTCTTCAGAAAGAATCCGAACCGTCACCTCGCCCATTGCATCAATGCCTTCAGTCACGCTATGCACGCTATATTCTAAGAGTCGGTTAGGGGCTTGGACGATGGCATCAATAGCGCGATAAGACGCATCGACCGGACCGCTACCTACAGCGGCATAAATCAACTCTTGGTCATGGACGGTATTCTTCACTTTAACCGTTGCCGTTGGTAGCCCCATTGTCCCACAAGTCACTTGAATATCAACCAACTGGAAGACTTCGTTTAATCCTTGAAAGCGATCATTCACCAATGCTTCTAAGTCTGCATCCGTTACTGTCTTCTTAGAATCAGCAAGGTCTTTGAATCGCTTGAAGATGGGTTGCAAGTCTGCATCAGAAATCTCATAGCCAAGTTCTTGCAACCGAACTTTGAGGGCATGTCGCCCGCTATGCTTGCCCAATACCAAGCGACTTTGTGATAAGCCCACCGTTTCAGGGGTCATGATTTCATACGTACTGGCGTTCTTAAGCATGCCATCCTGATGAATGCCGGCTTCATGGGCAAAAGCATTTTGCCCAACGATTGCCTTGTTGGGTTGAACGGACATACTGGTATAGTTGCTGACCATACGGCTGGTTTTGGTGATCTCTTGGGTGACGATATTGGTACGCAGATTGAAGAATTGTGGGCGCGTATGAAGCGACATGACCACTTCTTCAAGGCTCGTATTGCCAGCACGCTCTCCGATACCATTGATAGTAACTTCAACTTGACGTGCCCCACCCACCACACCTGCTAGTGTGTTTGCCGTTGCCAGTCCCAAGTCATCATGACAATGTACAGACCAGATCACCCCACTGCCTATCCCTGCACCGGGTGTTTCAGCAATGAGTTGCTCAATGGTTTGTTGCCATTCTTGCGGAACAACATAGCCTACCGTATCGGGAATGTTGAGTGTGGTTGCTCCACATTCAACCGCCACCGTCAAAACCTGTAGCAGGTATTGCATATCAGTTCGCCCAGCATCCATTGGGCTAAACTCAACATCGTTGCACAGGCTTTTCGCTAGGGTGACTGCCATGCGAACCTTCTCTAAACCCTGTTCACGGGTTAAGCCAGTTTGATATTTCAAGTGAATATCGGATGTTCCCAAGAAAGTATGAATGCGGGGCTTGGCAGCCTCTTTGATGCCTTCCCAACATGCGCGAATGTCTCCCTCAACCGCGCGTGCCAAGCCACAAATAATGGGTCCCTCTGGCGTGCCCACCTCACGAGCAATGCGTTGCACTGCCGCTAGGTCATCTGGAGAGGCGGCGGGGAAGCCAGCTTCAATGACATCAACGCCTAAGCGATCAAGCTGCCGAGCGATTTCCAATTTTTCCGCGCTGGTGAGCGTCGCGCCAGGGCTTTGCTCACCATCACGTAATGTTGTATCAAAAACGATGACCGTTTGCCCATCGTATGTTCTCATAACCATGAAGTTTTGACTCCTGTTCTAAGTGGGAAGTGGGTTTATAGAATGACAATAGCGTTGACGGATAAGATCACTAAGGTCGTTTTCTGTCATACGACCACCCCCTTCCCTATCAACCTATCAGCAGGAACCTCATTCATGAGCATTCCTATTGTTGCTTGATTTTCTTAGCGTTCAAGAATGTCATCATATCGCGTAACTCCACACCAACCTCTTCAATGAGCAGGTTATGTTCGCGGTTACGGCGAGCCGAGAAATTGGGCAAGCCATCTTTGTTTTCTTGTACCCAACGGTTAGCAAAGTCTCCATTTTGGATGCGTTCTAATACGCCTTGAAACTCTTCCTTGATGAGTCCTTCCACCATATCACCCACTTCATAGCCACCGTTTTCTGCAGTATCAGAAACGCTATACCACATGTAGCTCAAGCCACCCTCATACATCAGATCAACGATGAGCTTCAACTCGTGCATACATTCAAAATAGGCAACTTCTGGTTGATAGCCAGCTTTAACCAAAGTTTCAAAACCTGCACGTACCAAAGCGGTGACACCGCCACAGAGAACAGCTTGTTCCCCAAACAAGTCGGTTTCGGTTTCTTCTTTGAAAGTGGTAGGCAGAACACCTGCACGTGTGCAACCAATCGCCTTAGCATAAGCGAGAGCTTTTTCGTGTGCTTGCCCCGTTGCATCTTGATGAACTGCCAACAATCCGGGTACGCCTGCACCATCCTTGAACACTTCGCGCACGCGATGACCGGGTGACTTGGGAGCAACCATCGTCACATCAACATTAGCAGCAGGTTTGATGGTGTTATAGTGAATATTGAACCCGTGCGAGAACATGAGCATAGCTCCCTCTTTTAGGTTGGGCGCAATTTCTGCATCATAGACTTCTGCTTGCTTGGTATCAGGAATGAGGATCATCACCACATCTGCCATCTTGGTTGCCTCAGCAACGCTCAAAACGGTTAGTCCCTCTGCCTCTGCTTTGGCACGGCTCTTGCTTCCTTCATGAAGCCCAACCACAACATTCAATCCGCTATCTTTGGCATTGAGTGCATGCGCATGCCCTTGACTTCCATAACCGATAATCGCTATGGTTTTCCCTTGCAAAATATCAAGACTTGCGTCTTTATCGTAGTAAATCGTAGTCACTTTATTTGATACCCTTCTAGTGAATTGAACATAAAATAGTCACAAGTGTGGGGCATATCCCCACACCTGAATAACACAAGTTTAGACAAATTGGTCTGCAGTTGTTGCTGTGCTTTCATCCTCTTCGTCGGTTGACACAAAAGTAGGTTCATATTCTGTGTCAATAATCCGCGTGCCACGCGCCATAGCAACGATGCCAGTACGGATCATTTCAATGATACCAATTGGACGCAGTTCTTCAATCATTGCTTCTACAATTTGTGCTGTACCCACCAACTCGACAATAGCAACTTCGCGCCCAATGTCAACAATCCGCGCGGGATAACGTTCACAAATTTCAGTAACCCCATTGTAGGAATCAGTGTCATTGGTGCGTACCTTCACCAAAACCAAATCGCGCGAGATATGAGGCACATCTTCAAGAATACGAACATCAATGACGTTAATTAACTTGAGTAGATTTGCCTTCACCAATTGCGGATTAAGTTTCTTGATGTCCACAACAATGGTCATGCGTGAAAGGTTTGGGCGATGTGTGCGCCCAACCGTTAAACTATCCACATTGAAGTTACGACGGCGAAACATGCTGGCAACACGGTTGAGGACACTAGGCTTATTTTCGACCAGAGCAACAATCGTAATTTTGTTAGATTCTGAACGCTCGGTTAACATATTGGTTTACTCTTCCTGTTTGGGTCGGCGGATCATGTTATGTAAGTCCGCTCCAGCTGGCACCATTGGATAGACAATATCATCTTTTTCAATGACATATTCAATCAAGGTGGGTCCTTGATGGCTTCGTGCAAAGCGTATGGATTCTTCAATTTGATCGCGTGAGGTGACGCGCATGCTAGGAATACCGTATGCCCCCGCAAGTTTGACGAAATCTGGGTTGAACATGGGTGTGGATTCATAACGTTCTTCATAGAACATTTCTTGCCATTGGCGCACCATCCCCAAAAAGCCGTTATTCAATATGGCAATATTCACATTGACATTCTCTTGAACCGCAGTGCCCAGTTCCGTCATCGTCATCTGAAAGCCACCATCCCCAACAATCGCCCAGACTTCTTCAGTGGGGCAAGCAAATTTAGCACCAATGGCAGCAGGAACACCAAAGCCCATTGTGCCAAGCCCCCCACTGGTGAGCATCGTCTTGGGGCGTTGGTGGGGATAGTATTGCGCTTCTAACATTTGATGTTGCCCTACGTCAGTAACGGTGATGGCATTTCCTTGCGTATACTTCCATAGGTCATTAATCACCTGTTGACCAATGAGTTTATTCCCCATGTCGGTATAGATGATGTCGCGCTCGCTTGAATCTTCTTTCCAATCTCGAATCTTATTCAACCATTCTGAATGATCTTGTGATTCGATATGGGGTAAGAGTTGCCGTAGAACCATTTTAAGATCACCGCAAATGCCAACATCCACCCGAACATTCTTGTTGATTTCTGTTGGGTCAATTTCGATGTGAATCTTCCGCGCATGAGGGGCATAGGTTTTGAGGTTGCCCGTCACGCGATCATCAAAGCGCATCCCCAAAGCAATCAGCAAATCTGCATCTTGAATGGCATAGTTAGACTCGGCAAAACCGTGCATGCCCATCATGCCAATCGAAAGCGGATGCCCCTCTGGGAAAGACCCCTTCCCCAACAAAGTCTGGGTGACAGGAATGTTGGCGATTTCAGCAAGGTCACGTACTTCTTGAAACGCGCCGGACATGGTGATGCCGTGTCCAGCTAGAATGATGGGGCGTTTCGCCTGTTGAATCAACTCAACCGCTTGTTGAATCTGTTGTTCAGAAGCGGTGAGCGTGGGCTTATGACCGAGTAGCTCTATAGGGCTATCATCCCACTCAAAATCGGTCGTCGCATTCTGAACATCTTTAGGAACATCAATTAAGACGGGTCCTGGTCTACCGCTTCGCGCAATATGAAAGGCTTCTTTGATGGTGTATGCCAGTTCATCTACGTTGGTGACAAGGTAGTTGTGCTTGGTGACAGGAATGGTTACGCCCGTTACATCGGTTTCTTGGAAGGCATCTGTGCCAATTGCCTTTGTCCCCACTTGACCAGTGATGGCAACTACTGGAACAGAATCCATCAAAGCAGTAGCTAAACCGGTGACTAGGTTGGTTGCGCCGGGTCCGCTGGTGGCAATACACACCCCTACTCGTCCAGAAGCGCGTGCATATCCATCTGCCATGTGGCTTGCGCCTTGTTCATGGCGTACAAGGACATGATGTATCTTGCCTTTATATTTACTCATGGCATCGTAGGTTGGGAGGATTGCGCCACCAGGGTAGCCAAACATCACATCCACACCTTCACGAATTAAACATTCTAAGATAATTTCTGCGCCAGTTAGTTGCATTTTATACCTCACTTAGTGCCGAGCATTTCTCGGTTGATAAGACTATCGGACAGACGTTAACCAATTATATTTATCAGGTTGTGAGCCAGAGGTAATCCCAAAGAAAACATCTTGTACTGCTTTGGTAATTGCCCCACGTGAACCAATCCCTACCTTGACACGATCAACCGAGCGAACAGGTGTGATTTCTGCTGCAGTGCCCGTGAAGAAAATCTCATCTGCAATGTAAAGCATTTCACGTGAGACGGCTTCATAACGTACTGGAATACCCAAGTCCTGCAAGATGGTTAAGGCACTATCACGGGTAATCCCACGCAGAATAGATGAACCCGTGCTGGGGGTATACACTTCACCCTCGATGATGACGAAGATATTTTCGCCAGCCCCTTCGCTCACCATGCCGGTATGGTCAAGGGCGATGCCTTCAGTAAAGCCGTTATCGCGTGCTTCCATCGTAATGTATTGGCTATTCACATATTGCCCGCCAATTTTACCCATAGGCGTGAGCGAGCCGGGAGACATCCTGCGCCATGAGCTAATCTGAACATCTACACCTTGTTCAATTGCTTCTTGTCCTAAGTATCGTCCCCAGTTCATGGTGATGATCGCCACATCAACTGGGCTGGTACGCCCTTCTAAGCCTTGAATGCCGTTAGGGTGGGCACCACGGAAAGCAATAGGGCGAATGTAACAAGAGTCGTGACCATTTCTTCTAATGGTGTCAAGGATGGCTTCGTTGATTTGGTCTTCGGTATAGGGCATTTCTATGCGCATAATTTTAGCAGAGTGCATCAAACGGCGGGTATGCTCTTTTAGACGAAAGACAGCCGTGCCTGTTGGGGTAGCATAGGCACGTATCCCCTCAAATACGCTTGATCCGTAATGAATAGCGTGGGTAGTTACATGAACTTTGGCATCGGCGTATTTAACACACTCACCATTCATCCAAATCCATTCAGCTAATGCCATGAACTTACAATCTCCTTAATTGACAGAAACAAACTAAACTTAAGAAATGCACTCGGCAAAAAGATTTTGTCAAGCTGGTTTTACCCATGTGTTATACATGTATGGAAATCCAGCAATTGGCATAAAAAAAGCCCCCCGTCTTGGGAGGCTTTTCTGTCGCTCATAACTGTTCTGTGTCACCAGTAGCCACCCAAGATTTTATAGCCCGCCGATAAGGACAAGCACCACTACGATAATCACAATAATCACGATAGTGTTGGGTGCAACTTTAATCACAACAAACTCATACGTTTCAAACCATACATACCAACAAGCCTAACGCTTACTACAATTTCTGTCAAGCAGTTTAGTTATGGTTGTCAATGTTTCGGGCAACTATGATAAGTTACCCTATTGCTATTTGTGCATCATCACCAATCAGCTGATAAACACGCTTGCGCTTGCTCTAATTGTTGTTGAACCGCGCTGGGTGCTGTGCCACCGCTTGCTGTTCGTTTGGCAACTGCAACGTGATAGTTGAATAGTTCAAACACATCAGCTTCAAACAAGGCAGAAACCCCTTGATATACCGCTAAGGGAACGGCAGAAAGATTGCAGTGATGCGTTTCGGCATATAGAACAATTTGTCCAGAAGCATGATGTGCCTCTCGGAAGGGCAAGCCTTTGTGTACTAGGTAATCAGCAATCTCGGTGGCAAGCATGGTTTCATCTAGTGCTTGTTGCATGGCATCTTGGTTTAGTTGTAGCGTCTGCACAATTGCCGTGAGGACAGGCAACAGTTGTAGCAAGGTGTCGGTGGAATCAAAGATCGCTTCCTTATCCTCTTGCAAGTCTTTATTGTAACCGTTCGGCAACCCTTTCAACGTAGCAAGCAAGCCCGTCAAATTACCGATGAGTCGCCCGCTCTTCCCACGCGCTAGTTCCATTGGGTCGGCATTACGCTTTTGAGGCATCAAGCTAGAGCCTGTGCTATAGCGATCATTCAAGCGGACGAACCCAAATGCGGGGTTGCTATACAGGATGATGTCTTCAGCAAAGCGACTGAGATGAACCCCAACCATTGAAAAACAGAATAAGGTTTCTGCCACAAAATCACGATCACTCACCGCGTCAAGGCTGTTTTGACTGAGGGAAGCAAACCCTAATTCTTGCGCCAAGAATAGGCGGTTGATGTTGAAGACATTTCCTGATAATGCCCCTGAACCAAGTGGCAAGGAAGAGGTACGCCGATGGGCATCGTGTAAGCGATCTCGATCGCGTTCCAGCATCCAAAAGTAACTCATCAACCAATGTGCCACAGTGATAGGCTGCGCCAGTTGTAGGTGTGTATAGCCGGGTATGAGCGTGGTGATATGTTGTTGTGATTGCTCTAGCAGGGCGCGTTGTAATTGACGTATGGCAAGGTTGATCTGCTCAATCCCCTGCATCACCCACAGACGGAAATCGGTTGCCACTTGGTCATTACGACTTCTGCCCGTATGTAATTTTCCTCCCAAGCTCCCAATCAACTCGGTTAGGCGACGCTCAACCGCAGTGTGAATGTCTTCATCGTTGGGCGAAAATTGAATGCTCCCGTTTTCAAACTCGGTCAAGACCTGTGATAAGCCCGCCACCATGCTATCCACTTCATCAGGTGAGAGAAGCTCCGCCAATCCTAATGCTTTGGCATAGGCTATGCTCCCATGAATATCTTGTTTAGCCATGCGCCGATCATACGGCAGGCTATCATTCAGTTTGCGTAAGTCTTCGTTTGTTGGCTCTTGAAACCGCCCACCCCATAATGCCATATCCTATCTACCTTTCGTGTGCTTCTATTCAGATTGATCTTGATTGAGTAGCGCGTTAATCTTGAGGGGTAAGCCGAACAGACGAATGAACCCGGCGGCATCCGCTTGGTTGTATACATATTCTTCGCCGAAAGAAGCATAATCTTGGCGGTATAAGCTGTAGGGACTCTTGCGACCTACAACGATGATGTTGCCCTTGTAGAGCTTTAAGCGAGCGGTGCCCGTGACATGCTTTTGGGTTTCGTTGACGAAGGCGGTTAAAGACTCACGCAGTTTGCTGTACCACAAACCGTTATAAACCAATTCAGCGAACTTAAGCGCAAGCATATCTTTGTATTGAAGGGTGGCTTTATCTAGGCAGATGGACTCAAGGGCTTGATGAGCGCGATAAAGAATTGTCCCACCCGGTGTTTCATACACACCGCGGTTCTTCATACCCACTAAACGATTCTCCACCAAGTCCACACGTCCGACCCCGTGCTTTGCACCAATTAAGTTGATGGTTTCAAATAGTTCAACTGCGCCTAGTCGTTGCCCGTTGCATGCAACAGGAATCCCCTGTTCAAAATCTATCTCAATGTATTCGGGTTCATTAGGAGCATCCTGTGGGCTAGTGGTGAGGGTGTACATATCCTCTTCGGGTTCACTCCACGGATCTTCTAGGATTCCCCCTTCATGACTCATGTGAAATAAATTGCGATCACGGCTATAAATCTTGCGCAATGTTGCAGAAATGGGAATGTTAAACTCTTCTGCATAGGCAATACAATCTTCACGACTCTTCAAATCCCACTCACGCCAAGGCGCGATAATCCGTAAATGTGGATTGAGTGCCATTGCGGTTACTTCAAAACGAACTTGATCGTTTCCCTTGCCGGTTGCCCCATGTGCGATAGCATCCGCCCCTTCTAATGTGGCGATTTCTACTAGGTGTTTGGCAATCAAAGGACGGGCGAATGACGTTCCCAACAAATATTCACGTTCATAAATTGCGCCGGCTTGTAGGGTGGGGTAAACAAAATCTGTTAAAAACTCCTCGCGCAGATCACGAATGTAGAGCTTACTTGCACCCGTAGCAAGTGCTTTCTGTTCTAGCCCCTCCAACTCATCATCTTGACCAAGATTTGCACAGAAACAAACTACCTCACAATGGTAGTTATTTTTCAACCAAGCAAGAATGACGGAGGTATCTAACCCACCGCTATAGGCAAGGACAATTTTCTTGACAGGCTCTTTCATGGGTATAACAACCTTTCCAATATTTGAAGATCGCTACTCTTGAGGGAATAGCGTAAGAAATGAAGCGAGAATTATATCAATTCTAATCAAATTCATGTGAGTCTAAACCTTGTAATAGGGTATTCTTTGAAAGTGTTTTTTCTGATGTTAGATGAGGTTGCACGTGCACATATCAACCTACAACCAATTTTCGCTGTTTGATGATTTGAAAACAGAATGGAATGAATTGCTGCGGCGTTCTTATGCGGATAGCATTTTCATGACGTGGGAGTGGTGTTCTACATGGTGGCAAGCATACCAACCTGGTGAGCTATGGGTTCATACCATTCAATCTGAACAAGGGGACTTGATCGGAATCATTCCACTTTTCATAGAACAACAAGGACAAGAGCGCGTTGCTCGCTTGATTGGTTGTGAAGATGTCACGGATTATACGGATTTCATCGTAGATCAAAACCACGTGAATCTTGTTTTTGACGCGATGAGTGATTTTCTGCGTAGCCAACAATCGCTTGCTTTTGATCGTCTTGAGTTATGTAATATTCCGTCTCATTCCCTGACCTATACACAATTTGCCCCCTATCTACAGGCAAAAGGGTTTCAATCCGAGTGGATTCAAAATGAAGTAACCCCACAGATTGAACTGGACACCGACTATGAGGCATACCTTGAACACAAGGTAGATAGCAAAAACCGCAAAGAGATCAAGCGTAAACTCCGCCATGCCGAAGGAGGCGAATATGATATTCGCTGGTATATCGTCGGGGCAGAACATGATCTATCCAAAGAGAGCGCAACTTTCTTTGAACTAATGGCAAAGAGTACACCTAGTAAAGCATTGTTTTTGACAAACCCCCTACACCGCCAATTCTTTGAGAAGCTCATTCCCATCATGGCAGAGGCTGGTTGGTTACAACTTAGCTTCTTGCAAGTGGATGGGGTGCCTTGTGCAACGTACTTCAGCTTTGATTATAACCGCCGAGTATGGATTTATAATTCAGGCTTAGACCCGACAAAATATAGCGCATTGAGTCCCGGCATCTTGTTGACGCAGTACCTCATTCAGTGGAGTATTGAACATCAGTACACTGTGTTTGATTTCTTACGTGGGAATGAAGAATACAAATATCGCATGGGTGGGAAAGATAAGATCATTTACAAGTTACGCGCTCATTTGAACCCCACATTGGAAAACCCAGAGGACGTAAAGCCATGACTCCATTAAAACGAATTGCCATTATCAGTGTCCATGCCAGTCCCATAGCTAAAGTCGGGGGCAAGAAAGTGGGTGGGCTGAATGTTTACATCCGTGAAGTTGCCAAGACTTTTGCTAGACAGGGGCTTCTAGTGGACTTGTTCACGCGCCAAGAGAGTGAACATCAACCCTCTGTTGACCATAGTCTAGGCGAAGGCATACGGGTTGTACAGTTGCCAGCAGGAGCATTACAGCCTATTCCCCCTGATGATTTGCTCCCCCATCTACAACAATTTGCAGCAGGGGTGATCGCCTTCAGCATTCGACATAACATCCAATATGACTTCATCTTCAGTCACTATTGGTTAAGTGGTTTGGTGGCGATGCGCCTACGTGAGACGTGGGGCACGCCTTTTGCCCAAGTGTTTCATACATTAGGGGCGATGAAAGCACGGATACCTTCCACTCGTCGCAGTACCCCACATGCGCGGATTCATCACGAAGGGCGTATTATCCAAGCGGCAGATTTGCTAATTGCCAATACGGTAGCGGAACGTGCGCAGTTGTTGTGGTTGTATCGCGCTGATCGGCGTAAAATTCGGGTTAGCCCGCCGGGCGTTAACCTTGATGTATTCTTCCCGTTGGATAAAACTCAGGCGCGTGACCGTGTGAACGTCTCAAAGGATGCGTTCTTGGCGGTATTCGCAGGGCGGATTGAACCGCTTAAAGCAGTGGATAGCATCCTTGATGCAGTCGCGCTCATGCCACCTCCGACAAGCGAGACACGCCCCATACAGGTTATCATCATAGGGAGCGATCCTCACGATAAAACCGATTACGACATCCAAGCTCTCATCCAACAGGCAAAACTACTGGGTATCACTGACCGAGTTACTTTTGTGCCTGCACAAGCACAAGACCAATTGGCGTTATATTTGAATGCGGCGGATGTATTGTTGCTCCCTTCAGAGTATGAATCTTTTGGGATGATTGCCTTAGAAGCAATGGCATGTGGAACGGCAGTGATTGCCTCTAACGTGGGTGGGCTAACGCATCTGGTTCAAGATGGTGAAACAGGTTTTCTGGTAGCTGTGCGCGAACCACAGGAACTAGCACAACGGTTGTTACAACTTCAATCGGATGCTCGCTTGTTAAGCCAGATGCAACAACAAGCAAATGCCCACGCGCAACAGTACGCATGGGCGAGGATTGCTGAAAACCTAGTTGAGTTGTTTAACCAAACAATTCAACATCGCCACCAACACGCTTAACCGCCGTAGGCGTTGGGGGTATCCGTTACCGTCGTATTAATGTACGGCTCTTTGTTGGCGACAATATCGAGTGCTTCTTCTTCAGCAAGGAGCACTTGCCCTTTATGGTAAAGCGTATTGTTGAATCCATCAAACTTGTAACGGCGATTGACCCAACCATACAACTTGTGGAAGAACATCACGCTAAATTGGATAGAGCTATCCTCTGGCACAAGTTTCTCATCAATGATCCAAACAGGTGCGTATTGTTCTAAATGTGGAATGGTTTTTGCATCACGTGCGGGGTAGATTTTAAGGTTGAATCTCTCAATTGCAGACATGGCACTTCCCTGTCAAGGTTATCTCAGTTAAACATTTATCAGATTGTACCCGTTACTTGATCTTCTACACAGGTATTTTCTACCAACACTTTCCATTGAATTGAATTAAAACTAATCTATTATACTCTTCTCATGGTATTGCACATCTCTTTTGAATCAGAAAATGAATGAGAACCTTCCACAAATGAGTGAATTGATTTCTCTTGCTCGTCAGCGACAACGCATTATTGCTGAGATTATCGGTGAAGGCTTCGGCAATCTAGTTTCTATCATCCTGTATTTCACCATCTTGATCCCATTTGCTATAGGTTCAAGACTGTTTACCGATCCGCTACGGCGTAAAATGCCACAAAGCGAAACCTTCTGGGTGGATCGTCAACCTGTTTCATCTGAACTTAGTCAAGCAAAAAGACAAGGATAATTCACGCTATGTATATTCTAGGCATATCCTGCTTCTTTCATGACTCAGCGGTTGCACTCATCCAAGATGGCAAAGTGATCGCCGCGTCAATGGAAGAACGCTTTACACGTCGCAAGCATGACAACAGTTTTCCAGTCCATGCCATCGAATTTTGCCTGCGCTATGCCGGCATAAAAGGCGAGGACTTGGACTATGTGGTCTTCTATGAGAAGCCACTGGTGAAATTTGAGCGCATTCTGCAAACTACCCTGAATACCTTCCCACGCTCGATGAACTTCTGGCGCGATTCGATGAATGCTTGGCTAAAGGAGAAACTCTTCGTCAAGAGCATCATTCGAGATCGTGTGGGGGTCAAAAGCCAAAACATCCTATTTTGTGACCATCACATGAGCCATGCCGCCAGCGCGTTCTTTGCTTCCCCTTTTCATGAGGCGGCGGTGTTAACGGTGGATGGGGTGGGAGAATGGACAACCACTACCATTGGTACGGCAACTAGCCGCTGGGTGGGAGATACACATGGCGAAAATCGAATTGAATTGTTTGGCGAACAGCGATTCCCCCATTCACTCGGTTTACTCTATTCCACTTTTACGGCTTGGTTGGGTTTCCGCGTGAACAACGGCGAATACAAAGTAATGGGCATGACTCCCTACGGCGAGCCGAAGTATGTTGACAAGGTGAACAAACTCATCGCGCGTAAAGCAGACGGAAGCTACCAACTCAACCTTGATTACTTTGCCTACCCCTATTCTACAGAGCAGAGTTACAGCAAAAAGTTTGTTGATCTTTTTGGTGAACCCCGTCCAGCCGAGCTAGAGTTCTTCACCATGAAGACCAATCCAGAACGCCAAAGCGAAAGAGCCGCGATGGAGCGTAACCAATATTACGCCGATGTGGCGGCAAGCATTCAATTGGTAACGGAAGAAAGCCTGATTGATTTGGCAAACCATCTTTACCAGAAAACGGGATTGAAGAAATTGGTGATGGCAGGTGGGGTTGCGCTGAATACCAAAGCCAACTATCGCATTTTGTCTGAGACACCTTTTGAAGAGTTATATATTCAGCCCGCAGCAGGGGATGATGGGTGTGCACTAGGGGCGGCATTGTGGGTCTATCATGTGGTGTTAGGACATTCACGACAAGGATACATGGAGAATGCTTACTTAGGTGAAGCGTATTCTGATGGTGTGTGTCATGACTTTTTGCAAGAACTGGGTGTGAAGATTGAAAGCTACCAAGACCGTGATGACGCTATGCTCACGCGCCTTGCAGAAGACCTCACCAATCAACAGGTAATTGGATTCTTTCAAGGACGATTTGAGTGGGGTCCACGTGCATTGGGCAATCGTAGTATTCTTGCTGACCCTCGCTTTGCCCACATGAAAGAAATCGTGAACACCAAGATCAAATATCGTGAGCCGTTTAGACCGTTCGCCCCTGTGATTTTGCGCGATCGTGCAACGGAATATTTTGACTATCCTGATGTTGATAAGCATGAAGCACCGCGCTACATGTTGATTGTCGCGCCCATTAAAGCGGATAAGCAGGACAAGATTGAAGCGGTGAACCATGAGGGAACAGGACGATTGCAAACAATCGAACGCGAAACCAACCCACGTTACTATGGTGTGATAGAAAAATTTGGTGAAATCACTGATGTGCCGGTTGTCCTGAATACCTCCTTCAACCTACGTGGCGAACCCATTGTGAACACCCCACGCGAAGCATGGAACACCTTCCGCAATAGCGATATTGATATTTTGGTGTTAGGAAATAACGTGGTACGTAAAACAGATAATCCGAAACTCTAGGAGTAGATAATATGCAGACCTTTTTTGAACGCTTAGGGATTGTTGGAGAGTTGCTACAATTTCTATGGGAACGCAAACTCTATTGGTTAATCCCTATGATCCTGATCCTAATTATATTTGGGATATTGATTGTCTTGGGTTCTAATCCTACAACTGGCTCGTTCATTTATACATTCTTCTAGGATGGGTTTCATGCTACTACCAATAGGAATAGGATGTATCTTTGGCTTGATTGCTGGTTGGTTTGTGCATCAACAAGCCACCACACGCGAGACTATTTACGGCGGAACACCCACACAAATCTTACACTATCTCGCCAGCGCAACCATGACTTCGCTCCCGGTGATGGTGTTGTTGGTCGCGGTAGCGCGAGGGTTTGTGGTGGCACTTCTCACCGCTTTGAGCGTCACGGTGATTTCATGGGTCGTGTTGTTGGCTTTCGCCGTCGCAGAAAAACAACCCCGTCATCTTGCTTTGTCTAAGCAAGTAGATCGTGGTTGGACGGAACAAGATGCGCGTACATCAGGACTATAACACCCCATGCCTAGAGTGTTGATGAGTGTATACGATAAAAGAAATCTGATCTCTTTTGCTACTGCATTAGTGGGCATGGGATGGGATATTGTTGCCAGCGGTGGAACGAAAGAAACATTAGAACAACAGGGTATCGCGGTTCTATCGGTTGAGCAACTAACGGGTATTCCATCTCTTTTGGGTGGACGGGTGAAAACCTTGCATCCCTCAATCCATGCCGGCATCTTGGCAAAAGATACTGAACAAGATTTACTTGATCTGAATCATCATGGGTATGCCATTATCAGTATGGTGGTTGTGAACCTGTATCCGTTTCAAGAAACGGTGTCACAATCAGGGGTTTCTTTACAAGATGCGATTGAGCAAATTGATATAGGTGGGGTAGCTTTGCTACGCGGTGCTGCCAAGAATTTCTTTCGGGTGACAACAGTTTCTAATCCCGATAGCTATCAAGCTATCGTCACCGAATTACGCGCCAATGGCGAGACCAGCCTTGCCACGCGCCGCGATTTAGCAGTACAAGCATTTGCGCTCACGCAAGAATATGATACTGCCATTCATGCGTATCTTTCCCAGTCCATCCAAACCCAAGATGCACGACAACTCCCCTCGCATTTATCCATCGGCGCAAAACTCACCCAGCCCATGCGCTATGGCGAGAATCCCCATCAAGCAGGGGCGTTCTATAGCACGATGGGAGATTCGCACCCTTTCGGCAGTCAGTTGATTGGTGAGAAGGGTCTCTCTTATAACAACATCTTGGATATTGATTCAGCATGGCGAGCAGTCAGTAGCTTTCAAGACCCCACAGTTGTGATTGTAAAACACCTAAACCCCATCGGTATAGCGAGTGCGGATAAAATCGCTACCGCTTTTCATGATGCTTTAGCTTCTGATTCTGTCTCAGCTTTTGGTGGGGTGATAGCAACCAATCGTACCGTGACGCTTGAGTTTGTAGAAGCACTGGAGAGTTTGTTCGTCGAAGCCATTGCTGCCCCTAACTTTGATGAACGGGCTATTGACCTGCTACAACAGAGACGCAAAAACTGTCGCCTGTTAACCATGCCTTATCCTTACAGCGGACAAGCATTAGAGATTCGCACTGTCCATCGTGGAGTATTGGTTCAACAAGTGGATATGGGAGATCCATCGGATTTGAGCTTTCGCGTGGTGGGGTCAAGGCTACCCAGCGATATAGAGATGGAATCACTCCGCTATGCGTGGAAGGTGGTTCAGCATGTGAAGTCAAATGCCATCGTGATTGGGCATCATCAGAAGACAGTGGGTATCGCTGGTGGATTGCCAAGCCGTGTGGATGCCACACAGTTGGCTTTGCAGAAAGCAGGCGTACATGCACAAGGCGCGACCTTGGCATCCGATGCGTTCTTCCCATTTGCGGATAGCATCCATCTTGCTGTTCAAGCTGGGATCACTGCTATCATCCAACCCGGCGGATCTATTCGGGATGCAGAGATTATTGCCACTGCAGATCGTGCAGGAATTGCCATGATTTTCACGGGAACACGTCACTTTAGGCACTAGGTCAATCCTTGCCAAGATTCAATTTATTGCTATACTGGTGGGGATAAATGCCACCATGGCTCAATCGGCAGAGCGAGCGCTTCGTAAGCGCTAGGTTATGGGTTCAAGTCCCATTGGTGGCTCTAAGCAATAACCCGCTAATGCGGGCTTTTTTTTGTCTTTTCATCTTGGGTTGTACTCATGGGCATAGGCAAGCGGCAAGTCGTAACCATTGCTGTGGCAGGTGGAACAGGTTCTGGCAAGACCACCGTTGGGCGTTCTATCATTGAGCGATTGGGAGAAGAAAATGTTGCCTATATCCCCCACGATGCCTACTATAAAAGTCTGCGAGAGTTAACCATCCATCAACGGACAGAGGTTAACTTTGACCATCCCGATTCACTAGAGAGTGAATTGATGATTGAGCAAATCATTCAATTACAAAATCACCAGCCGATTGAATTGCCCATCTATGATTTTGTGACAGATGAGCGCAAACAAGAAACGTTTCACATTGAAGCCAAACCGGTTATCTTAGTTGAAGGTATCTTGATACTCGCCCTAGCCAATCTACGCGAATTGTTTGACATCAAAATTTTTGTGGATGTTGATTCTGATATTCGTTTCATTCGGCGTATTCAGCGCGACATTGAAGAACGCGGACGAACCACCCACTCCATCATCAATCAATACCTAAAGACTGTGCGTCCCATGCACTTAGAGTTCGTTGAACCCAGCAAGCGGCATGCGGACATTATCGTCCCACAAGGCGGGCATAACCGTATTGCGATTGATATGATTGCCAATCATGTGCGAAGCATGATGAATGTAAACAATGAATTGACGGGATAAGTATCGCTCTTATATACTGTTCACTATAACAGTTGAATCATTCCTAAAAACGTTGATCGGAAGGAATGCCCAATCCGTTATCTAACAGAGAGATGTGTCATCAGGCTGAAAGCACATTAGATAAGTGGGTCATTCGGTCGTCCGTGAGTTGCTGAAAGAAACACATTAGGTTGTGCGTAGACTCAGACGGGTATGCCCGTTATAGCATTCCAAGAGCCATTTGCCCACAAAGCAGATGGAATAGAGGTGGTACCGCGGAAGCATCAAGCCCTTTCGTCCTTCGTGATGATAGGGCTTTTTTATTTCATAGTAGGTGAATGGTGGATCAAAACAGTACGAATCAGTTTTATGATGTCATTGCAGAATACTACCCCTACTTCTATCGTGATTGGCAAACCCAATTAGAGCGAGAAGGACTAGGGTTACGGGCGATCTTCCGTAACAAGGGGATACAGCGCGTGCTAGACGCATCGTGTGGGATTGGTATCCAAGCCATTCCTCTAGCTCAACTGGGCTATGATGTAGTCGCCACCGATCCAAGTTCTGGCATGCTCCGTAAGGCATACGAAGTCGCAGAGCGTTACAAGGTGCTGGATAAAATTATCTTTGAGCGTACAGATTTCTTGAACTTGCTAGATAGTGTTAAGGGACCTTTTGACGCTATCATCACCAAGGGGAATGTATTGCCTCATCTGTTATTGGATGAAGAAATTGAAACCACGCTCCATATCTTCTATGAGTTATTACGACCGGGTGGCGTTTTGGTCATTGGGATGCGTGATTTTGCGCCATTCATGGAGACACGCCCCCGTTTCTTACCGGGCTTCATCCACGATTTAGACGATCAAGGGGAGCTTATCACCTTTGATATATGGGACTGGGAAGAAGGTCCGCCTGTTATTGCCACTCAAAATTTATACATTGTTAAAAGCGTGGATGGCAAACGCTATGAAACCCTCAAGCGACGGGTTAGCTATCGTCCACTTTCTACTGATGAGGTTAAAGTTGTTTTGTTAGAAGCTGGGTTCAGGGAATACGAAGACCGCCCTGAGCGTACCGATCGAATCATCATCACCCGTAAACCATTAAGTGCCGAAAAATAAAACGAAGGAACATCATCTATGCCCTCCATATCACAGAAAACAATGCCGAAGAATTTTGATTTCCGTGAGGCGGAAAATCGCCTTTATCAGTATTGGCTAGAAAACGGTTGGTTTAAGCCCGAAGTGGCTGATGAAACCGCAGAGCCTTTCGTCATCAGCATGCCCCCTCCCAATGTAACGGGAGCATTACACGCAGGGCACGCGCTCTTCACCACATTAGAAGACCTCATGATTCGCTATGAGCGTATGCGCGGAAAAGCAGCACTATGGGTGCCGGGCACAGATCACGCTGGAATTGCCACCCAACTTCAAGTGGAAAAGATGCTTCACAGCGAGGGGACTTCTCGAACAGAGGTTGGGCGCGAGGAGTTCTTACGCCGTACATGGGAATGGAAAGCGGAAAAAGGCGGAACGATTGTTAGCCAGATGCGACGCTTAGGTGTGAGCTGTGATTGGGATCGAGAACGCTTCACGATGGATGATGGGCTTTCAGAGGCAGTAACTGAAGTCTTCATTCGTTTGTGGGAACAAGGCTTGATCTATCGCGCACCTAAGCTAGTGAATTGGTCGCCGGGTTTACAAACCTCTGTATCAGATTTGGAAGTTGAATATGAGGATGATAACGGGAAGTTATATTTCTTCCGTTATCCGGTTGAGGGCGGACAGTTCATACCTGTTGCAACAACTCGCCCAGAAACAATCCTTGGTGATACAGCAGTTTGTGTCAATCCTAATGATGATCGCTACAAACATCTAATCGGCAAGAATGCTTACGTTCCTATTCTGAATCGTGAAATTCCAATCATTGCCGATGAATACGTTGATATGACATTCGGCACAGGGGCATTAAAAGTGACTCCCGCGCATGACTTTAATGACTACGACTTGGGGATAAAACACAATTTGAAGATGATTAACATCTTCAACAAGGATGCCAGCGTCAACGAGAATGGGGGGCAATATGTTGGGCTAGATCGCTTCGTGGTTCGTAAGCAGATTTGGGCGGATATGGAAGCACAAGGCTTAACTATTGAAGCGAAAGACCACGTTCATTCCGTCCCACATAGCCAGCGCGGAGGAGAGGTTGTTGAGCCAATGCTCAGTACCCAATGGTTTGTCCGCATCCAACCGTTAGCTGACCGAGCTATGGAAGCAGTTCGTGATGGGCGAATCAAGTTTGTTCCCCAACGATTTGAACAACAGTTTTTCAATTGGATGGAGAATATCCATGATTGGAACATCAGCCGTCAGTTGTGGTGGGGACATCGTATCCCTGCTTGGCATGCCCCAACAGGAGAAATCTATGTTGGTAAAGTAGCACCAACTGAAGGGGGCCCCTGGATACCCGAAGAAGACGTACTGGACACATGGTTCAGCAGCGGATTGTGGCCCTTCAGCACGCTGGGCTGGCCCCAAGAAACAGCGGACTTCAAACGCTACTACCCCACTTCGGTGATGGAAACGGGCTGGGATATTCTTTTCTTTTGGGTAGCACGCATGATGATGTTCGGCTTATGGTTCACTGACGACGTGCCATTCCATACCATTTATATGCACGGGTTGGTACGGGATGCCAACGGACAGAAGATGAGTAAAACCAAGGGGAATGTTATTGATCCGCTTGAGATCATTGACAAATATGGCGCAGATCCATTGCGCTTTGCTTTGGTTACGGGGGGCACTCCCGGTCAGGATATTAACCTTGACCTCGCAAAAATTGAGTCAAACTTCAAGTTTGTCAACAAGTTATGGAACATGACCAGTTTCGCTGTTTTCAATTTGCAGAGTGTTGGTGGAGAGATAGAGGGAGGATTGCCCGCGCATAGCGAATTAGATCTCCCATCTAAATGGATTGTCAGCCGCCTGAACGGACTGATTGAATCGGTTCAACGCTTGTTTGATGTGTATCAATATGGAGAGGCAGGCAGACAGATTTACGAATTCATGTGGCATGAGTTCGCTGATTGGTATGTTGAGTTCGCTAAGGCATCCCTGTATGGTGAGGATACGCTCGCCAAGACCCACACATTACGGGTTCTCGTACACGTCTTGGATAGTGGGTTGCGCCTCCTCCATCCATTCATGCCTTTTGTCACGGAGGATTTATGGAGCTATCTTCCCGTTGAGGGAGAGGCATTAATCATCGCGCGGTGGTGTCAGGCAGATGCACGCTATATAGATGCACAAGCGGAATCTGACATGATGATTCTAATTGACCTCATTCGAGGGATTCGCAACACACGAGATGAATATAGCGTTGAGCCTAAGATTAAGCTCAAGGCTTTCGTTAAAGGGGGTAGCCATACGGAGCTTCTCCGTCAATATGGGCATCTCTTTGGGCGTGTTCCTAATTCTAACGTCAATGAATTATATTTTATGGAAGACCATGCAGAGCCAAGCGAGAACGTCACTTCCATTGTGGTGAATGATGTCGTTCTATACATCCCATTGGCTGGTATGGTGGATGTAGAAGCGGAATGTGAACGGCTAAATCGTGAGCGTGAAAAGGTTGTAGCAGGGATTAATCGCGTTGAAGGATTGTTAGGGAATGAAGGCTTTGTGAAAAAAGCACCCGAAGCGGTTCTCAAGCGCGAGCGCGATACCCTGCTTGATTTGCAGATGACGCTACAAAAGATTGATGAGCGCATCTCTCAACTTTGTTCGTGATGAATTAAGGTGCCAAGGCATAGGGTCTAATCTGCCCTATGCCTTTTTGGATAAACGAACAAAGAGTTTACGACCCGCTGTTTGTGCCGCATCTCGGACGGACTCATCGGCATCGGTGCGATAAACTTGTTCTAGGGTAGCCAATACCTCATGATTACCAATCACCTCTAGCTCTTGAATGGCAGATAGACGGACTTCAGGACTTTTATTCTTCAAACGGGATAGATGATAGTTGATGAGTTTTTGTGCGGTGTCCACTTAACAAAACCTTTCATAGGTTGTCTATTGTTGTAAGCTATCATTTTAATGGGTATTTGGTATTTTGTGCATATGGCATCTGTCATTCTTGAAACGATACTCGCATTTCATCAGGTTGTTTCTATAATCACCTTCACATCCGTTACAGTAGAATTGCGTCAAGATTGTTAAACCACGAAAAATTTTGCTCCCACTGTGGGCAGTCTATCCAACAGAGTGATCGCTTTTGCACCCATTGCGGACATGCTTTAAGTTCACAAAGTGAGGTTCAAAAACGAACATTGTTGACTCAAGGCAAGATTGAACTTGGTGCGAATGATCTTTCTGAAAATCACCTCAGCCCTTTACAGAATATTTTGATGGGGAGCGTTTCTTTTCTGTTGACGGTGGCATGCTGTGTGGGGAGCGCGTTGCTAGGTTACTACCAATTGCCAACTATGCTACCGTCTGAAACCCTCCCCACGCCACCTACGTCAATGGTTATCACACCTAGTGTGGCGTTAACCCCCAGTCTTACCCTAACCTTCACCCCACGCCCCACCTTAAATTTAGCAACCGTCACCCCTGCCCCACCCACCGCTACCCTGACTTTTACCCCTGGTCCTTGTATAGAAACGGTGGGAGATGGGGATAACTTGATTAGTATTGTGGCGCGTTGTGGACACCGTGACCTTGATGTGATTGAGCAAGTATTAGAAATCAATAACTTGAGCGATCCTTCCAACATTCAGCTAGGACAATCTATCGAGATACCACGCCCTACTGAAACGCCAGACCCAAACATAACCCCTGATGATGCAACACAAACCAATGGGGAAGCAAACGCCAGCTCAATCCTAATCGCAGAAGGGCTAGGTGAATTGCCCACCCGTACACCTAGTATGACCCCTACATTACCGCCCGGCATTCAATGGCACACTATAGGGGAAGGCGAAAATATCATCACGGTTGCTTTCTTGTATGGGGCGGATATTGAGATTTTATCGCAGTTGAATCCGGAAGTAACCTTCTCCCAATGTGATTTTGGCAAAACAACGGGAGGTCCCAACTGTATTGTGCAACTCTTTCAAGGACAACGTTTAAGAGTACCAGCCCCCACTCCTATGCCGACTATTCCCCCAACTTCATCAGGTAGCGAAACGCCCACCCCAACCCCCACCGCTACCTATAACGCCCCCAGTTTAGTTGCGCCGGGTAACAATGTCCTCTTTCAGCGAAGTGACTTGATTACTTTGCGTTGGACGGGAAGTGGAACATTAGGGGCAAACGAGTTATATCGCGTTTACGTCAAAGACCTAGATACAGGTATTGAAAGAAGCATTGATACTAAGGATACCCTATTCATCATCCCAGAAGATTGGCAATCTATAGATACACAACGGCATCATTTTAGTTGGTATGTTGCCACCATTGCCAATGATTCCACCGTTAATGTTTTATATCAGACTGAAACACGTCAATTTCTATGGGAAAGCATTCCACCTGCCACGGTTGAAAGTGAATAAGCGTCATGAATAAATCAATCATCTTAATCGGTTTAGTGGTTTTAACATTCGGGTGTAATGTGGTTTCCCCTGTTGCCATTGTTCCGACTGTAGTGAATAGTGTAACCCCAACTGCAACAGCGACCCATACCCCACTCCCCACCACAAGCCCAACCTTTGCCCCTACAGAGACCTCGATTTTCCTCCCAACGAATACTGCCCTTCCCCCTACGGCAACCCCACTCCCCACAGCAACTCCGGGTCCGTATGAACATCTCATTCAACCCAATCAAACCTTGATGGAAATCGTACAATTATATGGGCATCGTGATTTAGCTGTGTTCAATGAAGTGATTCGCATCAATGACAATGTATATAGTGCCGATTTGTTGCCTGCCGCAGGAACAACAATTCTAATTCCCTATCCCACGCTCACGCCTACAGTTGAGCGAATTGTAGAAGACGGTCAAAGCATTGCCACCACACCGATTGATGTTCAAGCAAACGCACTCACCACACAGGCGCATATCGTTCGTGAAGGGGAAACGATGGTTGATATAGCCGAACAATATCGCACAACCTTAGAGATTCTTTCACAGTTGAACTCACCTCGCATTCCCTTCTTCGGTTGTAATTTCGAGTTGTTAAGCGGAGGGGCGGATTGTGTCATCAGTTTACAGATTGGGCAAGAAGTTTTTGTACCCGCTCCCACCCCAACACCCACCCTCTCCCCTACCCCATCCGGATTAGAGACCGCTACGCCACTCCCTACGCCGTTTGCCCCCAGCGTGATAGCCCCTGTGATAGGTAGCATCGTGAACACTCCCACCCTCGCATTACAGTGGAGTCATAGTTTAGGCTTAGGGATGGATGAAATTTATCTGGTACAGCTACAAGATACCACCACTGGCGAGACATCCGCTTCAGTCACTAGGGATACACGTTTGGTTGTTTCAGCAGATTTCATGGGAGATGGACAATTACACGATATACAATGGAGCGTGGCGATTGCCCGACGCAATAGTGATGGACGCTACGAAACAATCGGAGCGACCCAAATAAGCGTATTCAAGTGGCAAGGATAGTTCATTACCGTTTGCCAACTCGCCCAAACTCACGCGCCAATTGATCTGCGCTCATGTGAATGATGGTTGGGCGACCATGTGGGCAAGTGTGAGGGGAAACACAACGCTCTAGTTGGCGGATAATTCCCTGCATCTCGGTGAGGCTTAGCACTTGCCCCGCTTTTACGGCAACTTGCTTACAGATGCGCTTGACGATGCGTTCTTCTATTGCCTCTTGTGTGGGTGTTTTCCCGTTTTCTAAGTCACTAACGATGGTGGCAATGATTGCCTGCGGATTGGTATGGGATAGCAAGGCTGGCACAGAACGCACCTTGAACATCCCGCCCCCAAAAGATTCTAACTCGATACCGAGACCTAGTAGCGTGACGCGATATTCCTCAATCAACTGAGCATCCAGTGGCGCCAATTGAATCACATCGTTCTCTAATGCTAGTTGAACTCGTGTGATGCTCTTGGCATGCTCTTCCATAAATTGCTCATACAGAATACGTTCATGCGCGGCATGTTGATCGATCAAATACATACCGGAAGGTCCCTCCGCTATGATATAAGATGCGCTTATCTGCCCTACCACGCGAAGCATCGGCAAACTACGGGGCTTTAATGGGGAGTCCATCCCACTGGGAATTTGCGTGATTGGATCAACGGTTTGTGTTGGTTGATATAAATCATATTGGCGTGCAAATTGTCCACTTGTGCCATCGGAAAGATTCAAGGGGACTTGCTCATTCAGCGGATGGGTTTCATAAGGAGTAGACGAGCTAGGGGCAGAACGTGTGTTCACAATAGGGGATGTGTTTTGAAGAATTGCCTGCCGAACAGCACGCTGAACAGCAGAGAAAACCACATTAGGATCACTGAAGCGAACCTCTGCTTTGGCAGGATGAACGTTCACATCCACAAAAGCGGGGTTCACATCAATACACAGAATCGCAATCGGAAACCTGCCCTGCATTAAAAAGGTGTGATATGCCTGCACAACAGCAAAGCCAAGTTTTGAATCCTGAACGGCACGTCCATTCACAAACAAAGTGATACGTGAGCGGTCTGCACGGCTATAATCCGGTATAGAGGTATAACCATGAACGCGATAAACATCCGTAGCATTCTTTTCCCACTGCACATCAACCATCTTTGAAAATTCTTCAATGCCTAGTATGGAGACCAAAGCATCAGCAAGGTTTCCTGTACCATGCGTGTGAAGTTGTTCGCGCCCGTCTTGTGAAAGCACAAAACGAATATGAGGGTATGCCATTGCATAGTTCATCACGACTGCGGCAACATGTCGCTTTTCAGTAGAATCGCTTTTGAGGAACTTAAGGCGTGCGGGAGTATTGAAAAACAAATTCTCAACTGTGACAACTGTTCCATTGGGAATGCCCACACGCTGAACTTTTTCAACTTCCCCACCCTGTGTAATGACCTGTACACCCACCGAAGCACTCTCATGACGTGAAGTTAAAATCATGCGACTGACTGCGCTGATACTAGCTAATGCTTCTCCACGAAAACCTAATGTGGTGATGGTATCTAGGTCATCTATATTTTGTAGCTTGCTAGTCGCATGGCGCACCAAAGCCAGTTCTACTTCATCAGGGTTGATGCCTTTGCCGTTGTCGCTCACGCGGATTTGGTTTGTTCCCGTACCTAGAATATCAATTTGAATGCTGGTTGCTTGGGCATCAATCGAATTTTCTAGCAATTCTTTCACAACGGAAGCAGGGCGTTCAATCACCTCACCAGCGGCAATTTGTGCGATCACTCGCTCATGTAAGCGTTGTATTGCCATCTGCAATGAATCCCATTAGGTTAGTGTGGTTCGGTATGTGAGGGGTATATATAGCGAAAAAGTTGAGCCTTTGTCAAGTTGACTTTGCACTTTAACCTGCCCTCCATGTTGTCGCATGATATTTTGAACGATGAATAGCCCTAAGCCCGTCCCTTTTATTTTACGATATTCTTTGCGCTTTAAGCGGACATGTCGCTCAAAGATGCGCTTTTGATCTTCTTCAGAGATACCATACCCTGTGTCCATTACGCTTAAGATGAGATGTTTTGCATCGTCCGATTGTTTGAGGTGAATCTCAATACTCCCTGTATCTGGGGTATATTTCACCGCGTTATCAATCAAGTTGATGATCGCACGCTCTAGCATGGTGGAATCCGCATCAAGTATCGGAATGGGCGCATGAACATGTAATTGGGGGATGAGAGACTGTTTTTCAGGTGGGGTGATGTAGCTGGAAACAATTCGCCTGACAATATCTGAAAGGTCGATAGGTTCTTGGTGCATCACATAGAAACTTGTTTGTAGATCAAAACGACCGGCATCTTGTAGATTATCTATAATGTGGGTCATTTGCCCCACGCTGGCGATGATTTTCTTGACCGAATAGACTTGTCGCTCTGTCAATTGACCATGTATGGGTTGAAGCAACATATCAGCAAAGCCACTGATTGTTGTTAAAGGAGAACGCAAATCATGGGTGACGATTCGCAAAGATTCATTGTACGTTTCCATCGCCTCTTGAAGGGGTTTAAGGGTGCGCAGTTGTAGCATCCAAAACCCACCCCCATCGTTTATAGGATGGAGATAAAGATTAAACGATCCTTTGCCATCCAAAGCGATGGTATCTTCGCCCGTCTCTTTAATCGCTGGTAGGTCAAATCCAGGGATGAGCTGGCTCACATGAAGTTGTATCACATCAGCAAAAGAAGTGAATAAATCATGAAAAGCAGAATTTACCCATACAAGCGTGCCCACCTCATCCAAAATAGCAGTGGCATCCAAGAGGGCATTTAGAACAGATTGTAAAGATGACCTTGAGGTGAACAACTGATCCATATAAAAATCCATATAGTCTTGATGAATAATGTGATATTAGAGAATAACAGCACTTGTATGGATTGGCAATAACTATAAAGGCTTATAAAAATCTTAGGCGATACTGTTTGAAAATTATAATACTCAAGGCGTATCAGATTATTTTGGTTTAGAAAGTATTACAAATAAGCGCGTAGGTTTGAAAGAATATATAATTCACTTAGTTATCAACAATCATTGAGACTCGCCTTGCTTGATTGAGTTTGGCTTTCATGTTAAACTGCATTCAACCTGTTTGGAAGTTGAGATACGAAAAGCGTGTACTATGGCAGAAAAAATTCTAATTGTAGATGATGATATTGATAGCCTCAAACTGATCGGCTTGATGCTACAACGACATGGCTATGAAGTGGTTGCGGCGAATGCGGGTAGCCAAGCAATCTCTAAGGCAGTGAATGAAAGACCGGATCTCATCATCTTGGATGTGATGATGCCCGATATGGATGGTTATGAAGTGTGCCGTCGCCTACGTGCCGAGCATGTCACCGTGAATATTCCCATTATTATGTTCACTGCAAAGACCTTGATTGACGATAAAATCATCGGGTTTGAAGCGGGCGCAGATGATTATCTCACTAAGCCAACTCACCCAGCAGAATTGGCTTCACGTGTGAAAGCCATGCTGGCGCGTTATCGTGAGAAGAATGCAAATAATCCCGTTGCCACCCCAGAGCCACCTCAACAAATGAGCGGCAATACAGGGCGCATTGGCACTCCTCCTCCTGCCCCCGATAACCGTGGCTCTGCCGCCCGTTCAAGCGTCATTCAGCCTGTTGCTCCCCCCCCACAACAACGCGCTAACTTTGATTTC
>JBMOEO010000022.1:0-41967 GCA_049318945.1 Phototrophicaceae bacterium
TAACCTTGGCTAACTTAGAAGGAGTTGAGACGTTGGACTTATTTGAATATCAGGGTAAGCAGTTCTTCACGCAATATGATATTGCGACTGTTAAGGGTGGCGTAGCCGTCACTCCTGATGAAGCGGTGGCAGTGGCAGACTCCATTGGGTATCCGGTGGCAGTGAAGGCGCAAGTGCAAGTGGGAGGGCGTGGCAAAGCTGGGGGCATCCAGATTGCTCAGAATGCAGACGAATGCCGTACCCACGCGAACGCCATCTTGGGCATGGACATCAAAGGGCACACCGTGCATACGCTCTGGATTGAAACGGGCGCAAGCATCAAGAAGGAGTATTACGCTTCCTTCACGCTAGACCGCTCCTCCAAGCTCGATTTGGGGATGCTCTCCGCACAGGGTGGCATCGAAATTGAACACGTTGCCGAACACAACCCCGACGCGCTCAAACGCATTCACTTGAACCCCATCGAAGGCTTGAGCCTTGAACAGGCACGCGCTTGGGCAACCGACGCACAAATTGATGCAGAAGCCATTGAAGGCGTTGCTACCATTTTGACCAAGCTGTATCGCGCCTATGTGGATGGAGATGCTGATCTGGTGGAGATTAATCCCCTCGTCTTAACCCATGACGGCGAGGTCATCGCGTTGGATGCTAAGGTCAGCCTAGACAACGCCGCCCATGTGCGCCATCCCGAATGGGCATCGTTTGAGAAACCCCCGATCTTAGATGAGCGTGAACGCATGGCATCTGAACTCGGCTTGCAATACGTGGGCTTGGGCGGAAGCGTGGGCATCATTGCCAACGGCGCAGGCTTGGCGATGAGTACGGTGGATATTGTCAACCAAGTGGGTGGCTCTCCTGCCAACTTCTTGGACGTGGGCGGTGGGGCTAAGGCGGAAGTCGTGGCAAACTCGCTCCGTGTGATTACCAGCGACGACAGCGTAAAAGTGGTGTTCATCAATATTTTTGGTGGGATCACCCGTGGCGAAGAAGTGGCACAGGGCATCATTGATGGCATGTCGATGGTCAACTTGACCGTTCCGATTGTGGTACGCTTGGACGGCACCAACGCCGAACAAGGGCGCGAAATCATTGACCAGCATGTTAGTGACATGCTCATTCGAGAAGATACCATGTTGAGCGCGGCACATCGCGCGGTACAAATTGCAGGAGGCAACTAATGGCTGTTTGGGTGAATAACGATACAAAGGTTGTGGTACAAGGGTTAACCGGCAGTCAAGGGCGTTACTATGGGCTTTTGAACCGCTCATACGGGACCAACATTGTCGCTGGCACCAACCCCGCCAAAGCCGGCACCGACGTTGAGGGCGTTCCCATTTTCGCCAGCGTCAAGGAAGCGGTGGATGTAGCCGGAGCCAATACCGCTTTCGTGATTGTCCCTGCCAAAGTGGCAAAGGCAGCGGTGATGGAAGCGGCAGAAGCTGGCATCCCGTTCATTGTATGTGTCACCGAACACATCCCCGCCAAAGATCAATTGTCCATGTACTTGGAACTCAAGCAGAACTACCCACACACGCGCTTGTTAGGTCCCAACTGCGCTGGCATCATCTCCCCCGGCATGGCGAACATCGGCTTCACCCCGTCCCATGTGGCAATGCCCGGTCATGTTGGCGTGATTAGCCGTTCAGGCACGTTGGCGTATCAAGCACTCTTTGAACTGTCACAAGCAAATATTGGGCAATCAACCTGTATCGGAATCGGTGGCGATCCCGTGCCGGGCACCAGCTTCATTGACGCTTTAGAAGCCCTCCAAAATGACCCCGACACCCACGCCATTGTGATGATCGGTGAAATTGGTGGGACAGCAGAAGAAGAAGCGGCAGACTATATCAAGCACCACGTCACCAAGCCCGTCGTCTCCTATATTGCTGGGGTGAACGCGCCCGAAGGCAAGCGCATGGGGCATGCAGGGGCAATCGTCTCCGGCAACAAGGGGACTGCTAAGGGCAAGATGGAAGCACTCACCGCGGCAGGTGTGCGCGTGGCACAAAACCCAACCGAAATCGGTGGGCTTGTCCAACAAGCACTCGCTGACCTCAACGCCTAAGCCATTCCCCCATCCACACCAGACCCTAGCCCACACGCGCTAGGGTCTACTCACTCAAATTCAAGATGCCACACAAGGGCGCGTGCGTCCAATCTAGGCGGTTATGCTCGGCAATGAGCGCGTCCATCCGTGTGATGATCTCGGCGGGGAAGGGTGCGCTGGTGCGTTGGATGAGGTCGGCAAAGGTGGTGTTGACCTCGTTCACGCAGGTGAGCGTGTGGCGCGTTTCGTTGAGCATAAACATTTGATAATGGACGCGCTTGGCATTGTGCCCCACCACGCGCACATACACCGTGAGCGATTCGCCCAGTCGCGCTTCATCAATGTATTGGGTGAAGTGTTTCAGCATGAACGCGCCTTGCTGGGTGCGCTGGATGAATGCCTCCGTCACCCCTAGCTGGCTTGTGGCTTCGCGGGCGGCACGCGCAAACAGCATCCCGTAATGACCAACGTTCATGTGTCCCATCACATCAATATGGACAGGCTCAACTTGGAGCGAGACGGTGCGTAAGACCTGCTGAATTTGTGCAATTGAAACGGTGATATGTGCCATTGTGTTTGCCCTGTTTCATGAAACCCTCACGCGAATTGTACAACCACTTCCCCGATAGTACGTATAATGCCTTGAATCAACTCGATAAAGAGGCAACGGTATGCTGAAAACAACAGGCTTTGCAATACGATACGCCTTGAACAACTTACGGCGTGGGGGACTGTGGACGGTCTTCGCGCTCTTTTCGATTGCTGCGGGGGTGACGGCGGTGGTGGCGTTGCGGAGCTTAGGCTTGGCAATTGGAGACACGCTCACCAGCACCGTGCGCGAATCCAACAACGGAGACATCACCCTCAGCCGCGGGGAAAATTCCCCCCTCGCTGGGCTAACCGGCATTGAAGGCGTGGGGGGAGATACCCCCACCGAACAGCGCATCTTCACCCCACAGGAAATCACCTTCTTAGAAGATTACGCCCAAGAGCGCGACGGCAACTTGTCGCTGTATAGCTTGTTGGCAGGTATTCAAGTCACGGCAGTGGACGAGGTGACGGCGGGTCGTCCGCAGTTTGTGAGCGTGTTCTTGATTGATGCTCCCACCTTCCCACCCACGCGCCCAGTGCTTGCGCTAGACCCGAAAGGCGTACCGCTCAGTGAGTTGCTGATCGACGATCATGATATTGTGGTCAGCAGTAACTTCGCCAGTGGGCGCGACTTGAACGTAGGGGATAGCGTGCATGTGAGCGGAACGAGCGACTTGTTCACCGTGAAGGGGATTGTCTCCGCCGATGAAGAGGCAGGCTTGAATGATTTGATCGCCGCGTTCTTTGGCTTCGTCTACTTAGATCAACGCTCGGCAGACATCATCGGCGTGGAAACCGCCCCCAACCGCATCAGCATCGCCTTCCCTATAGAGGCGAACATCAACCTGATACAAGAGGCGCGTTACCTTGACCGCGAGATGACCCCACCCTCCACCTCCATTCGCAACGCCACCTCGCTTGAACGCGCACTTGGCACGGTGACGGACGTGATTGGGCGGTTGATTGTGATTAGTGGCTTGGGCGCGTTGGTCATTGGCGGTGTGGGAATCATCAATACCATGTTGGTGATGGTGCGCCGTCGCACCCTAGAGATCGCCACGCTCAAAACCTTCGGCTTGAAGGGGGGGCAAATCGCCACGCTGTTTGTGTGGGAAGCGTGCCTGTTGGGCATCGGTGGGAGCGCGTTGGGGGTGATGCTGGGCTATGCGCTAGGAGGGGTGGTCAACCGCTTTGGAGAAGCCCTCGTTCAGCAATCGCTCGTGTGGCGGTTCTACCCCGAAAGTGGCATCTACGGCATGGTGTTGGGGCTATCCATTACCCTCGTCTTTGGCGTGTTGCCCGTCCTCACCGCCACCAAAGTACGCCCTGCCATTGTGCTACGCCCCAACGAAACGCACATCGTGAGCGCGGGCATCCTTCAATCCATCGGCGCATTGTTGCTGGTGGTGCTGTCGCTGGGGGTGATGGTCGGCACGATCTTAGGGGGCATCATCACCGATAGTTGGTGGGGAGATGTGCTGGTCGGGTTGATCGGTACGGCGATTGGGTTTGTGGTGATTGGGCTGTTAATCGTGTTGATGTGGGTTTTGGTGTGGCTCATCAGTCGCTTGCCCGCCTTCGGCATCATTGATCTGCGCTTGGCATTGCGTAACCTGACCAGCCGACGCTGGCGCACCGCTACCACGCTCCTTGCCATCGCCGCGGGCATGTTCGCCCTCAGCGCGATCACGTTTGTGAGTCAAGGCGTGCGCGAGGTGTTGCAATTCCAAATCACCAGTAACTTGGGGGGCAACGTCTTGATCTTCCCCTTCACCAGTTTATTCTTGAGCGCGGATCTGGCGGAAGGTGGCATCAACGCCCAGTTGAATGAGCTAGATGGAATTGCCTACCGCACCCGTCATGACTTCTACCAAATGAAGATAGAGGCAGTCAACGGCGAGCCGTATCAATCGCCCTTCGCAGACTTTGGGGATGGGGAATTTGGCGACGAGGCGGATTTGTTTGGGCGGGTCATTCGGACAGACAACCCCTACATGAACAACGGCGTGGTCAGTAGCGGACGCTCGCTCACCCGTGAGGACATCGGCAAGCCTTATTTGCTGGTGCGCCCCCCCACCGATGATCCCTTCGGCAATGGCGAAGCACTCATTCAGGTGGGAGATCAAGTCACCGTGAGCGTGAATGATGGGGATGAAACAATCACGCTAGAGGTGGTGGGCATCTTGGCGGATACCCCCAATAATCTGGGCAACGCCATCATTCCCTTTGAGACCCTCACCGCGCGACCAAGTGCCAGCTTTACCGTCGTCCAAGTGGAGGATGCGTTCTTGAATGAAACCTTGCTCACCTTGAGCAACATGCCACTTGCCTTCGTCTTGGACATTTCATTCATTGATGGACTCATCACGCGCTTGGTGGAACAGATGAGCGCGATTCCCACCGCAGTGGGCTGGCTGTCGCTGTTTGCCGCCGCCACCATCATGGCAAATACGGTGCTGTTGGCAACATTGGAACGGCGCAAGCAGATCGGTGTCTTGAAGGCAATCGGGCTGAAGACGTGGCGCATCATTGGGATTATGCTCTTGGAGAATAGCGTGATCGCGCTGTTAGGAGCAACGCTAGGCTTGGGCATTAGCGGACTCATCACCGCGCTCATGACTGCTTCGGGATTGGGGAATGCTATCCCGATTCCTTCCAACGCGCTCCCCCTCGCCTTTTTGCTGGTGGGAATTGCGGTGGTGATCTCGTGGTTTTCTACGTTGGCAAGCGCACGAGTTATCACCCAAGAACCAGTCTCAAGCGTATTGCGCTACGACTAATGTAGGAAAACAAAAAGCCCCCTGAACAGGGGGCTAGAATAATACCTAAGCCAATTGGAATGGTGGTATCAATGAGGCTAACGCAATACTTTCACTGCGCTTGCTTGCTTGCCCTTTTTACCGTCGGTGATTTCAAATTCTACGGGATCACCGTCTTTCAAAGTACGATACCCATTGCCATCGATTGCGGAAAAATGAACAAAAAGATCAGGACCACCGTCTGCACGGGTGATAAAACCATAGCCCTTATCGGCGTTAAACCACTTTACACTGCCTGTAACACGAGGTTCTGCCATATGTAAACACTCCAAGACTTATATGGCGGATAAAAGATTTCGTATGAATAGAAGCCAGTCTAAATGAGGAACTCACTTTGATTAATCGGGCTTTCTTACTAACAACGCTTTCCCCGACTTTGAACAGAAGAAGTAAAGGTGTGTATAGAATGTCTGACTTAATCTTGCTGGTCTACAAATACTAAAGATACTTTAGCAAAGATTTATCACCCTGTCTAGGTATATTTTATGAAATTTCGTCTTACAACCCACAAACTTTGTGGCGATGTAAGACGAGATACAATCGCGCTTGCCTAGCCGTTAATCGGCAACCCGTTCAAGTCTCCGCTCAACGTGCCCAGTGACAAGGATACCCAGCCACTTCCACCGTTATAGTTAACTTGCAACCATGCGTTATCGCTGGAGCGTCCCACCACTTCTAGCACGGTGCCAAATGGAATCTGTGCCAATTGCGTGCCACTGGTGGAAGGCGCACTGCGGAACTTGGCGTTATAGCCCAAGTTGAAAGTTAGCCCAGAGGGTTGCCCTGCTGCTGCGCCTGCAGGGGCGACACTGGCGGACGCGCCTTCTGTTGAGGTGCTGGCGGTAGCTGCGGGTTGGTTTACCTTCCATGCTGGAATCAACTCACGCAGGATGTCTAGTGCCTGTGTGCCAAATGCTTGGCTGGGTTCAATGTGCGAGTTCTCGAAGTATTCGTTCCAGCTGACAATCAAGATGACATCCGTGCCACCTTGAGCCGCCCCGTTGAAACTGTTGCGTAGGAATGTACCGTTGTCGCGCTCTTTGGCGGCAGTTGGGTTAGACCGCCCAGCAGCTAACGCATCTTCATTCCAACCGGGATGAGCGGTGGGGGCAAAGAAGGTTCCACCGGCATTGGTAGTGGCATTCTTGAACTGGCGTGCTGTGCTGGCAGGGCTGCTGCTCCACGCGCTATTGAACAGATACAACCCCTCAAAGGTAGGGATGTATTGGGTGGTTGTGCCTTCACTCAACCAGATGGTGTTGTGGTTGGGATCAACGGCGGCGCGGATGTTTTGCCATTGGCTTAAGGAGTATCGCCCTTGGTTGTAGATGTAAATCACGGGCTTGCCATTGTAACGCAAGTATGCCCCGTGATTCGCTAGATCGTTGATGAGGTAGCTCATCTCACTGATGACTTCTTGCTCGCTGGTGAAGTAGCCCGGATCAACCAAATCAACCGCCGCGCCCATCTTGAAGCCACGCCCACCTGCTTGATTCAACATGCTGGTGAAAACTTGTTGGGTGAGGTTATTGTTCTTGGAGCCAAACCAACTCATGATGAAGGCATCAATGCCCGCGCTTTGCGCTTCTTGGATTTGTCGCCCTTGTACCCCACCATCTAAAGAGTCGTAGGGTTGGGCGGGGATGTCACGCAGGCGACCATCCGACCAAGTGTCATACGTGAACCAACCGAAATACCACGCCCAAACCTGACGACCGCTTTGTGCTTGTGTGGGGGTGACGGAAACAGCAGAAGCAACCAAGATTGCCCCAATGAGGAGTGTAACAAACCGACGCATTGGCAAACCTTCCCTATCTAATGGATATGTGATGCTTTCCAGCGTAAACCATTTCATTATAAAAGTTCTACAAAAGATTCATCCTCAACAAAATGGCAAGAGGATAGAGGCTCGAAAGGTAAAGAACTTCCCCCCAGAGATTTGAAAATCACTAGGAAATGATTAAAAGTATGTTAATCTAATCGCTATTTTGTGCCATTTTGTAAGTGTTCTCTTAAATGTAAGCCACTCAATAATATATTCAAAAGCGATGTTACAATAACGTAACATCATGTTTCATATTTATAACTGGAATTGTTGGAATTTTATGACAATATTTACATCATCACCAAAACAGGTGAAATTTTTACGAAACTTTCACGATCGAAAGGAAATTTCCAAATGACCCGTATCGCTAAACTCATTCTCATCCTCGTTGCATTGTTCGCTCTCGTTGCAGTTGCAGGTGCAAGCACCGGTGACCTCAGCTCCGCTTCCAACAAGCTCGCTATCTTGAAGAACTGGGCTAAGTTCCATGGCATCGACACCTTCGGTGTAACCGGTGAAGACCTCGAACTCCACTTGGCTAAAGACCGCTTTACTGTTACCGGCTCTTCCGCTTCTTTCTTGTCCTACCACCCTTCTTGCGCAGCTGACACCCGCATTGCTGGTTTCTCTGGCAAGAACGCAGAAGCATGGGGCCGTATCGTTAGCACCAACACCTACATTGTTAACTACAACAGCGTAACCCGCTACCTCTGTGGTCAATAGTTGTTGCTTCAAGATTAACTTCTAAAAAGTCCCCCTCATTTGAGGGGGATTTTTTTATTTACAACATCTTCTTATCTTTGGTGGCGTGTTGCTGGTTGAAGCGCAAGAGAACGATTCCGCCGATAATCAAGACCAACGCGAACCAAAAGCTACCAAACATCTTCATCCCACCAAAAACCACCAACTCAAAAAACAAGCCAAAGCCTAGCAACAGATACAAGCCTGTGCGCATGGTGACACGCCCCCCTTGCTCCAACGAGGTTTGATGCGTTTGTTGCCCAGCAACCATCAACGCCAACCCAATGAAGATGGGATAGAATGCCCACGCATACGCCCACATCTCCCAGCGTCCCGTCAGGTTGAGCGTGAACAGGATCAAGCCTGTGCCCGCAATGATTGCCCCTGGAATCCCCCAGCCCAAGTGCCCTTCTTGCTTGCCAAAGCCCATGTACAGCAAAAATACGCCCGGCATCAACACATAAAGGGGCCACAAAATTGACATGATGCTAAAGCCAGTCAAGCGCATGAACACAATTAGGATGCCTAAACTGATGAAGGTGTATGCCAGTTGTTTGTTATCTTTGAGTCTCATCATCTTTTTCTCCTTGTTTGCTATGGTATACGTGAAGCTGTGGGGAAATGTTGTATACGCAATCGGTATGAAAGTCTGGAGGTTGATCTGAAGAATTTTCTCGCTATCTGTTACCGCTATCCGTTACAATAGACGCATGCGATCAAGACACTCTTTGGGATAAGTTGGGATAAATGTGCAATAAATACCAAAAACAAATTTTATCCGTGTTGGTTGGCGTGGCAAGTGGGCTACTGATAGGTGGGTGTTCACTCGCTGGGGGGGCAATCCCCACCCACACGCCTACCCCTGTTGCCACCTCTACCCCTCCGCCCACACCCGCGCCGTTGATTTATGACTACACCCCCTTGAACCCCCACTTCAACGAAGTGGGCTATCCAATGCTAGGAAACGATACCGCCCCTGTGACAGTAGTGGAATACAGTAGCTATGACAGCGCGGCAAGTCGCCTAGCACGACAGGATATTTTCCCTAGTTTGTTGCCACGCATCGCGCTGGGAGAAATCAACTATGTGTGGATTCCGCTATACGGAACAGGCTCTGCGCCAAACGGCGAAGGCGCGGCATTGGCGGCATGGTGTGCGGGGGAGCAAGGGGCATACTGGCAATACCATGATCTTCTATTTGCCTACCAAGACCTACACAGTCAACAAGCCTACACCAGCACCGTGCTGGCAGAATTGCTCTCAACGCTGGGCTTAGACCGCGCCCAATGGGAAGCGTGCTTGACCAGTGGACGACCGCAAGCCGTCCTCACTGCTGCCCAAGCGCAAGCCTCCGCGTTGGAAGTGTATGCTGGCACGCCCACGCTTTTGGTGAATGGCAACTATGTTTTGAACGATGGCATCAGTTTGAATACCATCATCGACCAATTGGTACAACGAACGCTCAACGCCACCGAAGCCCCAGCGGAATTGGTATTTGAACCATTGGTGGGGCAGTCCATCCCCTTGCCTGTTGAGTTACCCCTGCCCGACGGGTGGGCACAGGTGATGAATGATACCCTCGTGATCCCGGATTTTGATGCAATCCGCACGCTACCCTTCGTGACATGGAAAGGGGCGGTGGAGGGAGGAACAGGAAACATCGTTCTGCTGTGGGGATTCCCCAGCATTATATCCGGTAGCTTGACTGAGCTGGGCACGCTCCCCACCAACACGCTTTGGGTGGATGGGTTGCGCTTGTTGCGTTTGGTGGTGGCGGAAAGTGGATGCAATGTAGGGACGGATTTGGAGCGCACCTATCCACTGGGAGGGATGAGTGGGACAGGTACGCAATGGTCAGCAGTGGATTGCCCCACTACATCCGATACGCGCGGATGGTTTGTGGGGGTGCAACATGAAAAGATCAACTTCATCTTTTACACCTACATTGAGCCGATTGATCCCAACGGCATGACACCGAGCGAGCAGATCGCCCGTGAACAAATTCAAGCAATTTTAGATGGGGTGCGCTTTTTACCGCTGGCGGACTTCATGCCTTAACGGTGGGGGGAGCAAGGCGATACAAGGCGAGTAAACACCCATACGCACCCACTACGAGCGTAACCGAAACCAGCGCGGTCATGTGAAAGCCCAGCCATTGGTACAGGAAGGCACCCATGACCGCCCCTAGCATGTGCCCGATTTGGCTGGCACTGTAGGTTGCGCTCAACAGTTGAATGCGAATGTTGGGGGCAACTTCGGTCATGAATGCCAAGCCCCCCACCACTGCGCCTTCAATGAAGATGAACATCCCCCCTAACACGAGGATGACTCCCCATAGGGCAAAGGTGCTAAAGGGCAAGAGCAAGTAGCCGGCAATCGTACCGAGATAGCACACATTCACAAACAAGCGAATCCCCACGCGGTCACTACCAAACGCCACCAGCAATTCACCCAGTGCTTCGGCAACGGCAATCACAACGGTGGTGACGACGATGATCCCTAGCCATCCACCAAAGCGATCATTGAGCCACGGCGAATAGTTGATGAGCGTGATCTCGCCGGCGAACGAATATAAGCCGGTAATCACCGCCGACAAAATCAAGCGCGGGTCACGCATCCAGTGCGCAGGGCTTGACGGTTTGGCGGTGGGATCGGTTGGGTTGGGGTGCGCGTCAGCTGGAACTTCACGCCAGATGAGCACGCTTCCCACCACAAACGCCGTCCCCAAGAAGGCGAACAATCCGCTTAAGCCCGCCCACCGCAACACCCACGCCCCCACCACGCTTGAGATAATCAACGCCAATGACCAACTCATCTCGATCAAGCCCACTGCAAATCCGCGCTGTTGGTAGGGAATCTTGCTTGCCACCAGCGATTGCACAATGGGATCAAAGACAGATTTAATCAAGCCAGAGACGATGATGAGCAGGGTATACGTCCACAAACGCGGATGAATAGCCGCGCCAAATGAAGCCGTCATCCCCACCACAAAGACCCCCAACAACGTCAAGCGCGAGGGGAACGGATGCACGATGGCGCGGTATAGCGGTGCGCCTATGCCAAAGCCCGAACCCAGCCCAACAATGCTTTGGATGGTGGTTTCTGAAACCTGAAGTTGTGTGCTAATCTGTGGGATGAATGGGTAGCTGAAGCGTCGCAATAGATTGATAGCGGTGCGTGCCACCATCATGGATAGAATGAAACGTAACATGATCGAGTCTCGTATGCTTAAACCAGCATATCACCTTAAAAGGGCGTGTTGTGTTTGGCAAGTGTGGGAGATTGTATTTTATAAATAGGATAAGCCCACAACCTAAGCTACAATATCCTTCAATCCATTTGCAGAACCGTTGAATCAAGGAAGCATCTATATGACACTCACCATTTTCAATGTGATGGGGCGTGAAAAACAGCCCTTTACTCCCAACCAAGAAGGACATGTCGGAATTTATGTGTGCGGTCCCACCATCTATGACCACGCTCACTTAGGGCATGCCAAGACCTACGTCTCATTTGATGTGGTCGTACGCTGGTTACGCCAACATCACACCGTCCTCTACGTACAAAACCTAACCGATGTTGGGCATCTGCTCGATACGGGCGAAGATCGCATCTTGCGCAAGTCCCGCCAGATGCAAGCCAAACCCATGCAGATTGCTGATTTCTATGCGCGTAGCTACCTTGATGATATGCGCAATCTGTTGGTGCAACCCCCTGATATTCAACCTCGCGCGGCAGGGCACGTGCCCGAACAGATTCAAATGACGCAAGAGCTGATTGACAAGGGCTTCGCCTATGAATCTAACGGGAGCGTATACTTCAGCGTAGAGGCAGATGAAGACTACGGGAAACTTTCTAACCGTCGTGTGGAAGCACAAGAAGAGAACACGCGCAACACCGCCGGCATGCTAGAAAAACGTCACCCGGCAGATTTCGCGCTGTGGAAGAAGGCAGAGCCAGAACACATCATGCGTTGGAATAGCCCGTGGGGGGAAGGGTTCCCCGGCTGGCACATCGAATGTTCAGCAATGGCACGCAAGTATCTGGGCGCAAACTTTGATATTCACGGGGGCGGGATTGACAATATCTTCCCACATAATGAATGTGAAGTGGCACAAAGCGAAAGTGCGAACGATGTCCCCTTTGCCAACTATTGGATGCTCGTAGGTAGCTTAACCGTCGAAGGCGTGAAGATGTCCAAGAGTTTGGGCAACTTCTTCACCATCAAAGACGCACTTGCCCAATACCGTCCAGAGGTCATCCGCACCTTCATTCTTTCTGCCCACTACTCTAACCCTGTGGACTATAGCCCCGACTCTTTAGAAGCGGCAAACAACGGGTGGGGTCGCATCTATAACGCCGTTCGTGAAACGCGCCGCAAGATGAACCATGCCCCCGAAGGGAGCGACGGACACGGCTTTAGCACGCGCATTGATGAAGCACGCGCCCAGTTTGTGGAAGCAATGAATGATGACTTCAACGCCCCCCAAGCCGTTGCCACGCTTCAAAACTTCACACGAGAGGTGAACGCCCTTTTGAATGGTGAGGCAAGCATCGGGCTAGAAACGTTGAGCGCGATCAACACCTTCTACAATCAATATGGCGGTGAGGTCTTGGGCATCATCCCTAGCGTGGATGAGAGCATGGGGAGCAATGCCGAGCGCGAGGGTGGTTTGATTGAGCTACTCATTGAGATGCGTGCCAACGCACGGGCGCAGAAGAACTATGCTGAATCCGATCGCATCCGTAACCGATTGAGCGCGTTGGGGGTTCAATTGGATGATCGTCCTGAAGGCACTGTTTGGCGGGTGGAATAACACTGATGCAAGAATTTATCTATGGTAATTGGGCAATTGTTGAGGCGATTCGCGCTGGTCGGCGGGTGTGTGACCAATTGATCTTGGCGGATGGGGTGGAGGAAAAAGGCACAACCGCCGAGATCATCACCCTCGCCAAAAGCAAGAACATCCCCATTAAGCGACTTCCCAAGCGCATCTTGAACGATGTCACCAACGATGGCAACCATCAGGGCGCGGCATTGCGTGTGAGTGGTTATCCCTATGTTCAGTTGGAGGACATCCTTCACACAGCAGAACAACGGGGAGAGAAGCCCTTCATCCTGCTTCTGGATTTGCTCAAAGACCCGCAAAACGTGGGTGCGCTCATTCGCACGGCAGAATCGGTGGGGGTGCATGGGATCGTCATGCAAGACCGTCGTAACGTGGACATCACGCCTGCGGTGGTGAATGCGTCGTCTGGCGCAGTGGAACACATGAACGTGGTACAAGTTATCAATCTAGTTACCGCGATGAAAGAGTTGAAAGAGGAAAATGTGTGGTTGGTGGGCTTTGATGGTGAGGCAGACATCCCCCCTTTCAACAAGACTGACCTCAACATGCCCATTGGGATTGTGCTAGGGAGCGAAGGGGAAGGCATGCGTCGCTTGGTTAAAGAGACTTGCGACATCCTCTTGAGCATTCCCATGCGCGGTCATGTTGCCAGCTTGAACGTGGCAGCAGCTGGCACCATCGCGCTCTATAGCGCGTGGCAAGCACGCAATTGGCAAGGCTGGCAATAAACATGATTGGGGTTAGTGCGGTGATAAAGCCACGCTATCCCCTTTTCTAAAATTCCCCCGCGCCAAAAATAGAAACGGGGGGAATGCGTCATGACGAAAGCCACCACCACACTTTATAATGGTGTCTAGTGTGGTTCATGTAGCATGAAGGATAGATACCATGAACAAACCCATAGCACAGTGGTTGATCGTATTCAGCCTATTGATTGTGCCCGTTCAGGCTTTTGCCCAGACAAATACGCTTGTTTCTCCTGCTGATCTTTTACCTGCCAGCTATCGCTTGGATGGATTTTCCTACATTCCGCAAACATGGAATAACTGTGGGCCGGCGACGCTCACGATGGGGTTAACGTTCTTTGGTTATCCCAATGACCAAAACACCGCTGCCCAATGGCTGAAGCCCAACTACGAAGATAAAAACGTCAGCCCGTGGCAAATGGCAGAATACATCAATACCGAGTTACCCGGCACCGCCCGCGCGATGGTGCGCTATGGGGGCACGCTTGAACGGCTTAAGACGCTATTGGCAAATGACTTTGTGGTGTTGATTGAAGCGGGCTATGATCCCCCCCCGTATGATCTAGGGTGGATGGGGCATTACCTGCTCGTCAAAGGCTACGACGATAACACGCAAGAAATCATAACCAACGATAGCTATGATGGTGAAAGCCTTGCTTATAGCTACGAACACATCGAAGAGTTTTGGATGCACTTCAACAACGTCTATCTTGTGCTATACGATATTGACCAAGAGCAGGCGTTGCTCGCCTTGCTAGGGGACGATGCCGACCCTACCCTTAACGCACAGAACGCCCTTGCCCTAGCGCGTCAACACGCCACCGCTGACCCAACCGATCCGTTTGCGTGGTTCAACATGGGGACAAATTTCACCCTGCTAGAGATGTATCCTGAAGCCGCCGCTTCTTACGATCAAGCACGCACGAACGGGTTGCCATGGCGCATGATGTGGTATCAGTTCGGAGCGTTCGAGGCGTATAACGCGGTGGGGCGGTATAGCGATACCATTGATCTAGCACAAGCAAACCTCAATGATGGGGGCGGGCAATATGTGGAAGAGACTTTCTACTATGCTGGGGTGGCACGTGAAGGCATGGGCGAAACCCAACGCGCTCTGGATAACTACAATGAGGCGTTGTTATTCAACCCGAATTTTGAGCCAGCACGCACAGCACGCGATACCCTGTTAGCAGGCAATGGGTGAGTGACAAGGGGGGAATGATGCTCTTCAACAGTGAAGGAAACGGGCGATGGATTGCCATTGCCGGGGTGATGGTGATCTTCGGGACGTGCATGGCGTTCTTGGTGCTGGTCTTGGTGTTGACCAGCGTCTACGGTGGGCGCAGGGTGGACATTGGCAACGGGCAGGCGGTGGCACAACAGAACGCGGGCAACATCTTCAACTGGGGACAATCCCCCACGAACCCAACCCCCTACCCCAATACCAACGCTGTCACCTCCCCCAGCAACACCACCAACAACAGCAACACCAACTCCGCCAGCGTAACCTATCTTCCCAACTTGAACGGGTACGCGGTGGCGGATACGGGTTCGCTCACCAGCGCGTTTGACTTTCTGGCAGGATCAGGAGTATTGGGAGCGCAAAGCGCGTCCAGTACCACCTTCTCCGCCCAAAGCCTAACCCTCACGGGCATTGCCACCACCGTCTTGGTGGGACAAGTAGATGATTTCATCGCCTGCTATCGTCGTGTGGGGGCGGTCAATGCGCAAGTGTACATCAAGACCGATATTGCCACGCTGATTAGCGGAAGCACTCCCTCGATGGGGGCGGTGGCGGTGGTCAATCAAGATTTGTTGCGGAATAATTTGGTGGCGTGTGCGCTCAAGCAAAACGATCCCAATGCTTTCTCTGCACAATCTGCCGAAGCCCAGCCGTGTGGCAACATCGGTAGCTTCATCAACAACGGGCAAACGCTCACCTATGTTTATGCGGGTACGGATGCCACCTTCTGTAACCAAGTTCAAAATTATTATGCCGCACTAGGAGGATAACCATCATGCTACGCGCTATAGACTCATCTCAACTTTTCATGGAGCAAGGCTATTGGGTTGTCCCCAATGTGCTAGACCCCCTCACCGATCTACAACCGCTCAAGGATGACTACGCCCAGCTACTGGAGCAAGTCGCCGAGCGTGCCTTTCAAGCTGGCATCATCCCCGATCGTTTCGCTGACTTTCCGTTTGAAACGCGCATGGGTAAAATCCTCAGCACGGCAAAGACCAACCTGTTCAAGGCGTTTGATATTTGCTTGCCCAATGAACCGCTCACAGAAGATAGCCCCCTGCATTTGAGCGAGGCGATCTTTAACCTCTTGCGCAACCCACGCATCCTAGACGCAGTGGAACAGTTGATTGGTGGCGAAATCTACAGCAACCCCATTCAACACGTCCGCATCAAACCGCCTCAAGCAGTGGTACAAACCAACCAAGCCACTAGCACGCTCGTTCGCACCACCGGCTGGCATCAGGATCAGGGGGTCTCGCGCGAGGTTGCTGACCAAACCGATATGATAACCGTTTGGGTGGCAATCACTGATGCCACCATCGAGAACGGGTGCTTACAAGTGATTCCGTATAGCCATCGAGAAGGCATGAGCGTACATTGCCCCTCCGATGAAATGACCATCCCACCCCACTTGTTGAACGGTGAACCGCTTCCTGTTCCGCTCAAGGCAGGGGACGCGCTCATCTTGCACCGTTTGACCAAGCATGCGTCCTTGCCGAATATCAGCAGTGGCATTCGCTGGAGTTTTGATTTACGGTATCAACCAATTGGGCAACCCACTGGGCGCGATGAGTTGCCGGGTTTTGTGGCGCGTAGCCGTCATAACCCCGCGCAAGCGTTGCACGATTACGCCGAATGGGTGGCAAGTTGGCAAGAAGCGAAGGCACGCTTGATTGCCCAATCTATCCGCGAGAAGACACACCGCTGGAACAGTGATGCCCCAGCCTGTGCTTAAATAAACAACAATCTATTTATTGAAAGGGTTTATCCAAATGAATGATTTTCAACCCCAGCCTCACCACAAGTTCACCTTTGGGCTTTGGACGGTGGGTAATGTCGGGCGTGATCCCTTCGGTCAGCCCACCCGCCCCGCGCTTTCGCCTGTTGAGATTGTCCACCTGTTGGCAGAGGTGGGCGCGTATGGAGTCAACTTGCACGACAACGATCTTGTGCCGATTGATGCCACCCCCACCGAGCGCGATCACATCGTGGCGGACTTCAAGACTGCCCTAGCGGATACAGGCTTGGTTGTGCCGATGGCTACCACCAATCTGTTCTCTGATCCTGCCTTCAAAGATGGGGCATTCACCTCCAATGATGCGCGTGTTCGCGCGTATGCCTTGCAAAAGACCATGCGTTCCATTGATTTGGGCGTAGAACTGGGGGCAAAGGTGTATGTATTTTGGGGCGGGCGCGAAGGGACGGAATCCGACAGCACCAAGAATCCGCTAGATGCCATCAAGCGCATGCGTGAGGCGATGAACTTCTTATGTGGCTACGTGCGCGATCAAGGCTATGATCTCAAGTTCGCGCTTGAACCCAAACCCAATGAACCACGTAGCCATATCTACATGCCCACCGTTGGGCACATGCTCGCTTTCATCTACACACTCGATCACCCTGATATGGTGGGCTTAAATCCAGAAGTGGCACATGAACACATGGCAGGCTTGAACTTCACCCATGCGGTGGCACAGGCGTTAGATGCCAACAAGCTGTTCCACATTGACTTGAACGATCAGCTCTTTGGGCGGTACGATCAAGACTTCCGTTTTGGCGCGGAGATGATTAAGCAGGCGTTCTACTTGGTCAAGCTGTTGGAAGATAGCGGATATGATGGCAACCGTCACTTTGACGCGCACGCATACCGTAGCTCCACACATGAGGATGTCAAAGCATTTGCACGGGGGTGCATGCGCACCTACTTGATCCTCAAGGACAAGGTAGCACGCTTCAACGCTGACGCAGATATTCAGGCGTTGTTGGCACAGATCCATGCCGACAAAGGGGAGTTTGACTATTTGAAGGGTGGCTATAGCGCAGACAACGCACAGCAACTGAGCGCGACCCCATTTGACCTCAGCCTTTTGGGTGCACGGAACTTACCGTATGAACAACTTGACCAACTCACGATTGAGTTGCTGTTGGGCGTGCGTTAGGGCGTTGCGATAGAAACGTATCACTAGCCATGAGTCTATCAATGGCTAGTGATTTCCCCACTAGGCACGGTCGCCAACGCGCCGCTCATTCCCCTCACGTAAGCGTTGGATGTTGCTACGAAACCGATAGAAGATCAGCCCATCCAAAGCCAAGATATACACCGCAAAGATCATCGGAGTTTGTTGTAAGAACATCGAAGTAAAAGCCATCATCGAGCCAATCGCCACTGTCACCAACACGCCCAACGACATCAAGCGCGTTTTCGCCACGATGGAAACGAACATCACCACACACGCCACAATCACCCAAACAGGCAAAATCATGATCGCAGTGCCCATAGCAGAAGCAGCACCTTTGCCCCCACGCAACTTCCCCGTCACCATCCATGCGAAGACCGACCAATTATGTCCGGCAATCGCCACGATAGCAGCAAGCAGCGTGATGGTATTATAGGATTCTGGAACAATCACCCGCGCCACATACACCGCCAACGCACTTTTAAGCACATCCAGCAACAAGACCAACACGCCCATCACCGGACCAACCGCCCGTAAAACGTTGGTTGTGCCCATGTTCCCACTGCCCACTTCAAAGATATTGACCTGATTTAAGCGAGCAACAAGGTAGGCAACTGGAATAGCCCCCAACAAGTAGCTCAGCACAAGTGCCAGTAATGTTGTCATAGCCGTTTCCTTAACTCTAAAACAGTTTTATTATACGCACTTTCTCATAAAAAAACTGTACCAATTGGCTTAAACCACACGATTTTACCTGTTAAAATAAATGTATGAAAAAAGCGATTATCTTCATCCTCACCTATTTGATCTTCATCAGTGGCACGTTTCCTGCTTGGGCACAAGAACAAGCAACCCTCACCGAGCGCGTGAATGCCCTCCGCAGTGGGCGGGGTTTGCCTGCGTATACTCGTAATGCTGTCTTAGATAGTGTGGCACAACAGCAAGCGGAGTGGATGGCAACCACGGGGAACGTCAGCCACATTCAGCCCAATGGCTCAACGCCGGTGAGCCGCGCCATGTCGATGGGCTACCCTTCACGCTGGGTTGCGGAAAACATCTATGGGGGCGGAAACGCCAGCATCGAAGATGCGTGGAACTTCTGGATCAACTCTTCGGTGCATTATCAGGGTTTAACCCACGCCAGTTATACCGAGCTAGGCGTGGGGGTGGCGCGTCTACAAGCTGGCACAGCGTATGTGTTGGTGTTTGGCAACCCCACCACCCAATGGGATACAGGGGCAATCGCCTCGACGGGGGGGCAATCCGTCGCCACGAACGGAGAGGCTAACGCGGCGGCTGCCGTTCCGCCCCCCTTTGTTTTGGGGACGGATGAGCACGGGAACATCCAACATCAAATTCAAGTGGGAGACACGCTGGGAAGCATCGCCCTCATTTACGGTTACACCTGGGATGACATCCCGCTGATTTTGCAACTCAACGGCATGGGAGAGAATAACTTGCTAGAAGAGGGAGAGGTTTTGCTCATCCCACCCAAAAGCGGAACGTATACCCCCACGCCAATGCTAGAGACCGCCACGCCTGTTGTCACCATCACCCCACAAGTGCAGGTGGTCGCGCTTCATCCCACGCGCACCGCACCGCCACCAAGTGTAACGCCCCTGCATGTTGTCACCCAAAACGCACCATCTGAATTGTTAGCAAGTCTACGCACGCCCACACCTACTGTTAGCACTATCCTTACAGCCACCCCTTTTCCGCCATCCACTCGTGTAACGACCTCACAGCCATCAGGATGGTGGGGGGTTGCCGTTGGGTTACAAGTGTTGTTTGTGGTTGGAGCAGGGTATGAGTTCATACGCAATCGGAGAAACAAACGATGACGCGCTTCTTTCGCATCTTCTTTCAGGCTTTGATGATGACCCTACGCGGAGAGAAACCGCTCACTCGCGCCCAACGCGACTACCCACGCTTATTCGAGTGGCTGTCAGTCACCACCGACAAACTACGCGCTATTGAGGATTGGTTCGCCACGCATCCCCCAGCACAAGCGCAACGTGCCCATCTCAAGGTGAAGATCGAAGGGCGCGAGGTGACAATGGAGACCATTCTTGCTTCTGTGCGCTTTCATCTGGCGCAAGAATACCCCTACCTGCTTAAGCATTTGACCGAACACACCCTAACCGGCATCTACGCCTACAACATGAACGATGCCTTTCAAGTGTTCAAGCTCACGCAAGCGGATGCCTTGCCCACAGAGTTACAACCCTTGTTGCAAGATTTGCTCAATCACCTTCAAGCCATCCCCCCCAGCACTTCCTTGAAATAGGTCAATACCAAGCGAAACTCTATTGATGTATTTATGCACGTGCTGAAAAGTAAAAATCCATAAATATCCGATGTTCATTACAAGTAACGTTTTGACAGTTTATACCAAGTATGTTAGTGTATAAATGCTGCACTATCGCAGTATTTATTTTATTCAGGAGGCATCATTATGCTTTATACCCCACGCGAAGAAGGTCAAGGTCTAGTAGAATACGCTTTGATTCTCGTACTCGTTGCAGTTGTTGTTATCGTTATCCTCACCTTGCTCGGTGGCGCAATCGGTAACGTATTCTCTCGGATCATCACTCTCATCTAGTGTCTTCATTGGAGTACAACTAGGGGATAACCTTGGTTGTACTACCCTTCTCTCCCCCTTCCTTTACAATTCACTAACCTTCTAAAATATTTGTAAACAGCGCGTAAAGTCTTTGACTTTTGAATTTTTGTATGCTATCTTAAGGTCACTGCAATAAAGCAGATTATCATCATTTATCAGCTTCAGGAGGCATCATTATGCTTTACACCCCACGTGAAGAAGGTCAAGGTCTAGTAGAATACGCTTTGATTCTCGTACTCGTTGCCGTTGTAGTTATCGTTATCCTCACCTTGCTTGGTGGCGCTATCGGTAACGTATTCTCCAACATCATCTCCCTCATCTAAGAATGTTGTTGTAGAAACGTTGAAGGGGGGCAACCACGGTTGCCCCTCTTTGCATTCACTACGCATTCATCAGCGCGTCAAACACATCAGGCGCGATGAACCACTCCAACACCCCACGTCCGCTAGACACATAATCAATGTGAATCCGTGCCACCGTTCCCGGTTGCATCAGGACTTCTGCCCCGCTCAAGCGTTGAATGGTCTGGCTTAGGGTAGGTTCATGCCCCACACACCAAACATCCCGATCAGCGGTTGCCCGCATCAACTGCAGGGCGTGCGTCTCATCAAACTCAAAGTCCAGCAACTCGGTGACGTTCGGCGTGATGCCCAAAGCCTCTCCCACAATTTGCGCGGTTTGGAAGGCACGCACGCGCGGGCTACAATATAACTCCAGCGGTTGAAGTTTCATGTTTGCTAAAACCCGTGCCGCCCGTTGAATCCGTAGCATCCCCTCATCAGTCAGTTGACGGGCTTGGTCTGGCTTATCCCCCCCTGGCTCAGCAAAGCCATGTCGCATCAAATAAAGTTTCATGACACGCTCGGCTCGGTTGGTTTATTTGCCATCAGAAATTCCCATGTGCCTTTCTGGACGACCTTCCCATCTTGGTTGATGATCTCAAAGGCGACGGTGACATTTCCCCCACCGATGCGCGACATGGGCTTGAGGTCGGTGACAGTACCTTTGACCCGCAACGTATCGCCGATCAAGACGGGCAAACTGAACTTTGCTTCTAGCCCACGAAAAGCGATGATCGTTTGTTCCAGCACACCAAGCTGATACATTTGCCCAACCGCATAACTTAGGGAGAGCATGCCGTGTGCCACACGCTTACCAAAAGCGGAGTGTTCGGCATAGTGCGCGTTGGTGTGCATGGGGTTATAGTCCCCCGTGAGGGCGGCAAAGTTCACCACGTCTGCTTCTGTGATGGTGCGCCCGCGCGTTTGCCAAACCGTACCCAGCGTGATTTCATCAAAGTAGACCCCGATGGGTCCGTGTTCGTTGAATCGCATGATGATCGAGTATCCTTTCGTGATCCATTCTTCAACAAAAAACAGGTCTTACGCAACCTTAAAGCAAGTTATCGCGTATAATCTAGTTAGATCATCATACTCTATATCAGCCATTCAGGAAGCGGTCATGCGTATTCGACAACGTAATTTAGCTTGGGTCATCATTCTTTCTACACTATCCGCCATTGCGGTGGGAAGTGGAGCAGTGGTTGAGCCACTCGCTTGGGTGTTGCCTGCGCTGGTCGCGGTGGGATCGGTCGCGGTGTTATTCGATTGGCAACCCACCTTACGGCGGTTACGTCGCCCATTGAAGGTCAATCCCCTCAAAAGCAACATGACCAAAGACGCGAGAGAAGCCGTAGAGCGTGCCCAAAAGCGCGGAAGCTATTTTCCGACGGGGCTACAAGTGGCGGACGTGGGCTTGATTGCCACGCGCAACAGCACCGATGGCAAAACGCTGTTAGAAAAAACGCGCCACGTCTCCCAAGATGATGAGCATATCCGCCCTTACATCACCCTCCACGTTGCCCCACAGCAATCTGAACAACAGCGCGTGATCCGCTTTGAACTGGAGGATGCACAAGGCGAAACCATCCTCGTCCATGAGCAAAAAGTCTATCTGCGCGATGGTGCATTCAATGTGATTGCTGACCATCACGTGGTCTTGGCACGGAGTAACCTTGCCATAGCGCACGGAAACGGGGACTTGCGCGTCTATGTTGACCACAAGCTCATCGCGGTGTTGGGGTTCACGCTCACGCCCTCGCTCAAAGATCGCTGGGGGGAGGGGCGTTCACAACGCTTACACGACCACGCCACTGATTCAGATAGTCCTACTACACTAGAGGAATTATTGCGTGGGAAGGGAAATCAGTAGATGGCGGCGCGTAGCTGGATTTACTATTTGGTGGGGGGCTTCTTGCTGTATGCTGCCCTCACGTCAATCATCCGTAGTTTTGAACTGTTGCCCCTCTTGGCAGCAGTGGGAGGGGGGGGATTGTTGCTCTATCAACTCAATCGGAGTTGGAATGGAGACGCGCCTCATTCAGTAGAGTGGCACGCTCGCCCATCCATCCCTAACCGTCAGCATTCGCCCACCGGCATTCACCCCCACGCTTTGACCGCTTTACAACAGGCAGGGCATCAAGCGGGTGACTTGGCGGTTTTACCCCTCGACTTGGGGATTATTGCCACCTGTGACAATCAATCGCCCACTGTCTATCGCTCAAGTGCCATCCCCAACGACGTAGACTACATTCGCCCGTATGTAGAATTTCACATTCCTAGCACCGCCAGCGGAACGGTTACGTTTGAGATTTACAACACGCACGGGGATTTGATGTATCAACATCACCAACTACAGGCATTCCATGCCGGCAAGAATCTGGTGGTTTCTAACACACACTTGCCCGTGCATGACGCGCTCCACTTAGAAGAGGGGGCTTGGTGGCTTCGCATTAAAGGGGACAACATCATCCTCGCCGATCATCGCATCACTTGGGTGGATTCGCCCAGTCGCTTGGTGCAAGAACACATCGCCGAAGATGGGGAGATCAGCGCGGAGCTACGCACCGCCCTAGCAGAAAACAAACTGGGCACGATGAGCCTTGATGAGCTACTTTCGTTTCAAGACGATGATCCCCCTCCAGCACAAAATCGCCGTTCGTTCTAGTCTGTGTCAGTTTGCACCAACACCTGAATGAACTGCATCAGGCGGATGAAAGCCTGCTTGATAGAATCGGGCTGGTTCATCTCAAAATGGATGAGCGGGATGTCTTCTGGCATGCGCAAGAGGATGCGCATATCCGCTAAGGACATAGAGGTTAGCTCATGCTCATTGTAAACCAAGCCCACCAAAGGCGTTTTCCAGAACTGTTGTAACTGCGCCAATAGCTGGGTGGTTTCGTTCACCAACTCCGGACGGCTAAGATCAATGACCAGCGCAAAGCCCAACACCTCTTCTAAAAGGGATTGCCAAACAGGATCGTTGGTGTGCGTTTTGGGTGCGCCAAACACATACAACAAATGTTCACGGTCAATAATGATTTTGCCGTAGGGGGTAAAATTGGTGTAATCATCACACACGCGCCGAATGATCTTCATCACATCGGTATCATTTGCCCCAGCTAAAACGATTTTGTACCATTCCATGATGCTGAACGCTTTCTTGGCTTACCACAATCTAGCTATTGTATCCTCTCTGACGGCGAATGACTGATATAATTGTGTAGAAGTTTTGTAATGTATGGTCTCATAACACCTCCACCATGCTTCCTTGTGGGGTTTTGTGAACGTGGATGTGAACGGGGAAGGCATCCTTCAACTCTTCAATGTGCGTAATCACCAAGATCATATCGAAGTCATCCTTGATGGCGTTGATCGCCTCAATGAGACGGTCGCGCCCTTCGCTGTCTTGCGTGCCGAAGCCCTCATCAATGAACAGCGTTTGCAAGTGTGCCCCCGCCCGACGCGCCAACAACTTGCTAAGGGCGATCCGCAACGCAAAGTTGATACGGAAGGCTTCGCCCCCGCTGAACATCTCATAGTTGCGTTGTCCCAGCTCATCCATGATGTCGATCTGCAAGGTCTCGGACGTGCCCCCCGTCACCTTCTCGCGTTGCGTACTGAGCTTTAGGGTCATGCGTCCTGCGGTCATGCGATAGAGCAACTCGTTAGCGATTGCCTCTAGTTCAGGGATGGCGGTTTCGATAATCATCGCCGGCACGCCGTTCTTACCGAAGGCTTCTTTGAGTTGGTCGTGCAAGCTATATTCTTCGCTACGTAGCGAACGGCGTTCTTCCAGCTGTTGCTTGCGTTTGCGCTTGGCATCAATCGCTTGCAATTGCTGTTGTACGCTGGTAACGCGGTTTTCGGCATTGCGCTCTTCCGTTCGCAAGCGCATCACCCGATCTTTGCGCTCTTCATATACGCGCAACTCTGCTTCTAAAGTCGCCAATTGCAGGTCAATCTCTCGCAGGCGATTTTCATCTTGGGTGAGGGTTTCTTGCAAGCGGTGCTGACGGTCGCGCTCGTGCTGTAAAGATTCCTCCAAACGTGGCAGGGAGGATTCTGCCACACGCAAGGCAGACTGTTGTCGCTCATACACGCTCAAGGCTTGTAGGTTGGTACGCTGTTCTTCATGTTGTGCCTTGTCATAGCCCACGCCGTCACGCTCCGCTTCCAGTTCTGCCAACCGCTGGCGGACGGTGGGCGCGTATAACCCGTGTACCAACTCGGATTGAAGCCCTTCCAACTTGTGACGAGAATCCCCTAGCTCGGTTTGGGCGCGTTCAGCATCCGCCACTTGGGACTGCAATTCCCCAGCACGCTTCTGTAAGGTTGCCAATGCGGATAGCTCACCGTTGATCTGTTGCACACTTTCGCGCAGTTGCTTTTGCTCATCGGTGATCTCGGTCATGCGTTGGCGGTTGGCGCGGAAGGTATTCCCATACGCCGTGCCCTCCGCTTGCAATTCACCCAACAATCGTTCTCGGTGTTCAGGGGTTAGCTGTCCACCGCACAACGGGCATAGTGACCCCTCGACATCCTTGAGCGTGTCCATGCGCTCTTTCAACTCATCCATCTGCTTTTTGAGGGTATCGTTATTCGCCTTAAATTCCCCGCCACTTTGTGCAAGCGCGTTCATACGCTCTTGCAAGTGATCGCGTTCCACAATCAACTCATCTAACGCCCCAATTTGCGCGTGAATCTGCTCCAATGCGCCCATATCAACGCGCTCAATGGTGGCTTCAAGCGCGTCAATTTGTGCCTGCATCACGCTGATCTGTTGTTGTAGGGTGGCTTGGGCGGTTGCCAATTCGCGTTGGGCGTTGCCAATCAATTGCTCGATGTCGTACAACTGGGAGAAACGCAAGGACAAGGTTTGATCTGCCTGTCGCGCTTCTTGCAACTTTTGATAGCCCGTTTCGATGTCCCCTTTGTGCTGGAGGATGTCCAGATATTGTGCCTGTTCATGCTGATAGCGATCTGCCCGTTGCTTGGATTGGGTCAATTCTTGGTTCAGTTCATTCACGCGCTGTTGGGCGGTACGTCGCATCTCTTGGGTGGACTTCCACGTTAGGGGGGCATCTTGCACCTGTGCCAATAACTCCTCTGCCACTTGCAACTTGGCAATCGCTTCAGCGTGTTGGACTTGCGTGGTCTGAAGTTCACGGCGAACTTGCGTCTCCGTTCGGAGGGTTTCATCACATTCGGAGATCAACACATCCAACCGCTGAAGTTCTTCCTTGATCTGCTTGACCGTTTCTTTGACGCGCTCTTCGTATGCTTCCCAAATTTGTAGCCCCAAGATGTTGGCGAGGATTTGCTTCCGCTTGGCGGGGGGTTGCACGGTGAAGGCATCGGCTTGCCCTTGTTGCAAGAACGCGCTATGAATGAACGTTTCATAATCCAAGCGCAACAGGTCATTGATGCGCCGTTGGGTATCTTTGGTGCTAATCTCGCTGATTTCGGTCAAGTTACCCGTTACCGAATCGAAGATGAACAAATCAACCGAACCGCTCCCCACGCGCCCCGTGCGCGAGCGTCGCCGAATGACGCGATACTTCTGCTGTTCATGCTCAAAGTCCAGTTGCACAATGGCGTGCTGTGCGCCGAGATGGATCAAATCATCATCACGCTTGCCACGCGCCCTCCCCCACAATGCCCACGTGATGGCATCTAACATCGAGGACTTTCCCGCGCCGTTTGCCCCCGTCAAGCAGGCAAGATGAATGCCCTCATACTTAATGGGGTGGGGATTGCAGTATGCTAAAAAGTTTTGAATCTCTAGCCGAACGGGGATCATGGGTGGTCATGCTCCTGCTACTTAACGGTTGAAAGGGTTGGGATTAGTACCCACTCAAGATTAGTTTCTTGAGGGCTTCGTCTGCCACTTGGCGCACAAGGTTACTCTCATCTTCACGTTGCATGCGCATGATTTTGCGCACCGCGCGACGATCCCCCAACTCTGCTAGGGATTCAATACTGGCGCGTCGTGTCCATTCATCGTCACTGTCCAACATGGGCAACAACACATCCCCCACGCCTTCCCCACCGATCAAGACCATCGAGCGCATCATGATTTCACGCATGGCGGATTCCTCATGGTGGACTTGTGTCTTCAGATATTCAAGCGTGGGGGCGTGCTTTAAGTAGCCTAACGCCTCTGCCGCAGACGCACGCATGAGGTCGCTTTCGTTGTGTAATACCTCTAGGAAGGCATCTGCCAGTTCAGCATCCCCCGTCCGCCCAATCAAACGCACCACAAAAGCGCGTTGCCCTTCGTCTAGTTCAGGGTTGTGATAGGCAGATTTAAGCATGGTAGCAACGTGATCTTCAGTGAGTGCCACCCACTGAAACAACCCATTGCGCAGGCGCATCCCTAAGTCCAGCTTGAGCAAATGCCACAGCTGGCTGTTGAGGTTTGCCAACAGATGGCGGATCACGGGGTAAGCAGCATCGGGATTCCCCAGCTTGACCAACCCACTGAGAGCAACATAGCGCACTTTGGCATTCTCATCATTCATGCAATCCAACAAGACATCTAACGCGCGATGATCTCGTAAATCGCCAAGTTGCTTCACGAGGTCATAGCGTTCTTCAGGGGTTGCCCCCTGTAATGCCACGAGCAATTCATCAAAATTCTGTTCCATGTTGACCTTCTGAACGGTTCATTCAAGCGTTGAGCGGTGGGTTATTGTATCATAGGTGCATGGTTATTGGGTAAGAGTTGGTTCAAGAATGAACATGGACGCGCTACACGAACAACGCCTCAAGCTCCTGCGCACCAGCGGGAATAAGATTACCGATGCACGCAAAACTATCCTGAATGTGTTGGAAGGGTTGAAGGGGCATCCCACCTCAGCGCAGATTGTGGAAGCAGTGCGCGAACACGACCAAAGCATTGGGCGGGCAAGCGTGTTTCGGACGTTGGACTTGTTTTGTCAACTGGGGATTTTGCGCCCGATCTACCATGAGGGGGGCGGGGCACGCTATGTCTTGATGCCGAATGGACATCATCACCATGTCGTCTGCCTCAATTGTCATTGCACCATTGAATTTGAGGATTGTGCGCTGGATGATTTGGCACTGCAATTAGAAACGCGCCTCAAGGTACAGCTTTTGGGGCATTTACTGGAGTTCTATGGCTACTGTGAACAATGTTCATCGTTGCCCAACAAGTGAGGTGTAGTTGTGCAGATTGTGGTAGCGTCCACCAATCCCGTTAAAATGAATGCAAGTTTGCTTGGCTTTCAACAGATGTTCCCCCATCACGCTTGGGAAGTGCAGGGGCTTTCCATTCCGTCTGGGGTGCGTGACCAACCCCTAAGCGATGCTGAGACCTTGCTGGGGGCAACCAACCGCGCACACGGGGCACGACAAGCCCACCCTGCCGCAGCCTATTACGTGGGCATTGAGGGGGGAGTTGAGCTATTGGCGGATGGCACAATGAGCGTGGCGGCATGGGTGGTCATTTTGAACGGGGACGGCTTTCAAGGGAGAAGCAAAACCGGCACCTACTTTCTACCGCTTGAGGTGAGCCGCTTGATACAAAGTGGCTTAGAGCTAGGTGAGGCAGATGATCGCGTGTTTGGTGGGGAAAACACCAAGCAGAAGAATGGCTCGGTGGGGCTATTGACGGGGGATGTCTTAGACCGCCAAGTCTATTACATCTCGGCGGTCATTATGGCACTGATTCCGTTTAAGAATCCCCATCTAACTTTCGGTTGAGGCGGTGCTTAACAGGTGCACCGAGTCTAAGATGGATTGCAACAGGGCGACTGTTTCGGGCTGATTGTTTTCGTCACTGGTGTATAGCTCAATCACTGCCAAGGTTGTGGGGGCTTCGGTGACAGCAACAAAGAACGCATCCAACTGTCCCGCCTTCAGCATCCCGCTTCCATCCAAGCGATAACTACGCCGAACGATTCCATCCGTGCTGGACGTGGCATCAATCAGCGTTTGATCGTCGGTGTAGTAGCTTTCCACATACGCGCTAATCAGCTCCTCGAAGGGTTGATCGCTAGGTTGATACACGCGATTGACCGTCACCAACAGGTTTTCATCCCCCCACGCATGCACCAAGCGCGTCGCATCCGAACGGTCGATTAAGCCAGTGGGAGGGATGAGCGCGTCAGGAATGGTGATGGAATAGGTTTGCCCATCCGTAAGGGTGCGTGCCTCCTCAAACGGGGTGGGCAACTGGAGCGCGTCAATGGGTACATTGCGCACCATCATCAAGCCCCCCACCAAGAGCATCGCCACAATGCTTGCCACCGTCACCCAGCCATAAATCCACGCCAGCCTACGCCCTTCGCTGTTGGAAGTATCAATCCGCGTCGTGCGTGCCAAGTCAATGGGCGTGGTGGCTTTGGCATCCACACTAGACAGGGTATCCGCTTCATGAATCCCCCCTCTTATCAGGTCGGTCATTTCGCCCTTACGAAACGAAGGGGTCATGAGAGGGGTGGGGGAAGCATTGGCTTGGCGCACCTGACCTGCAGGAATCTGATCTGTGGAAGGAGTACGTCTTGCGCCGTCGGCAAACGCCTCCACCATCTCGCCGACGGTATCATAACGCTGGTTGGGGTCTTTGCTGGTGCAACGCTCTAACACGCCTTCTACCTCGTCCGGAATATCATCCCGATACTTGGACAGATTGGGCATCGGTTCATTGAGGTGCTTCAAGATCAGGGCAATGGGGGTGCTTGCCTCAAAGGGTTCGCGCCCGGTGATGAGTTGAAACATCACAATCCCCAATGAATACTGGTCAGAACGCCCGTCCAGTTCCGTGCCGTTCGCCTGTTCAGGACTCATGTAAGCAGGCGTGCCAATGATCGCACTGCCGGTTAGCTGGCTATCGTTCACTTTAGCAATGCCAAAATCAGAGAGATAAGCATTGCCAGCTTCATCTAGCAGGATGTTACCCGGCTTCAAATCACGGTGGATGATCCCCTGTGCGTGGGCATAATCCAACGCAGAAGCCACTTGTGACAACGGACGGATGAGTGCCTTGAGCGAGTGATGCGTCCCCATAAAGGTGCGGCTCAATGTTCCCCCCGTCAACAGGCGCATAGCAATATAGGGCATGCCGTTGTGTAGCCCATAATCATAAATGGGGACAATGTGCGGATGTTCAAGGTGGGAGATGATTTCAACTTCACGAACAAAGCGTTCGTAAAAGTCGGTATCGTGCATGAAAGAAGGGGGAAGCACCTTCAACGCAACATCACGATTGATGGACTCTTGCGAGGCGCGATACACAGTTGCCATTCCCCCACGTCCGATTTCATTCAGGATGGTGAATTGCCCCAATTTCTTGCCAATTAGATCATCGTGTTGAGATACATCATTCATGGGTTGGGTCTCGTTGTGCTGATAGTCATTCGCATTATACACCGGGTTGGATGATTATCTCGGCGGAAGGGGGTCCGATCAAGCCAGTTTGATCTTTTGCACAGACAATCAAACTCGCATATTGTTGGAAACCGTCCCACCGAATGGAAGTCTCGGTGGTTTCAAATTGATTATAAATCAAGGAATTGGGGGAGCGTAACGCCACGACATAACCAACCGCATCCGCCGAACTTGCCCACACCAACGTATGTGTGCCGTCCCCGTTATCGCGTAGGGTGACGTTGGCGGGGGGGGGAGGTCCGTCTGCTAACACGGTCAGGAGGGTGAGCAGGGTTTGGGTGGAGCGTTGTAAATAGCCGGGCGAAACCCCGTCGATGGTGTCTTCAGTATCAAGGTTTGCGCTGTTCTCCGCCATTTCCATCACGCGCACAGCGGTATAGCCGGCTTCGTTGAACGAGAAATGATCTCCATAGCGTCCGTTGCGGTCACGCGCATCTATGACGGCAATGTCCATCCACGGCACAAAGTTGAAGGCAACCAAGTTCAAGTAACGCGCATAAACGCGCGAGAGAGAGGTGGCATTGGGTCCTTCAGAAAAGATGCGCATCTGATAATCATTGACCGCCCCGTTAGCGTAGCTTTGGCTACCGATGGCATCCACGTTGATATACAAGCGCAGGTCAATATTTTGCGCTTTGACATAATCATTGACAAAGGCGATGCTCCCCTTCCTGCCGATTTCCTCCGCAGCAAAAAAGACAATCATGATGGTGGCGCGATGGGGCTTTTTAGATAGCACCCGCGCAATCTCAATCAACCCTCCCACACCGCTTCCGTTATCGTTGGCACCCGGCGCATAGCCCACGCCGTCCTCGATGTCATCACCGCGGCTATCATAATGCGCCCCAATGATGATCGTGCCCGCGCCTATTTCCGTTCCGCTAATGATGGCTACAATGTTGCGTTGCGTGCTATTGACCCCCGCCCAAGTGATCGGGAACTCATGTGGAAAGACATACAAGTTACCGTTAGATTCATCCCGTATCTTCTCTAGCTCCCCTGTGATGTAATTCACCGCCGCCCCAACGCCATGATCGGGGTTGGATTGTGAGCTATTCACGTGGCGCGTGCCCAAGTCTTGAAGCGTGCGAACGTGCGCCATCAAGCGATCAGGTTGGATTTGATTCATCAGGCTCAACAAGCCGGGATCAGGGGTTGCTTCTAACGGCGCGTTAGATTGTGGGACTTGGGATTCAGTGGTGGGGGCACGGGTGGCATAGCCAATCGTGGGAGGCGGAGTGACGGTTGGGGTCATCCGTGGGATCAAGGTAGCAGGGGGGGCATCAGACAAGGTACACGCCAACAAGACCGTGCCCAAAATCCAACCCCAAAGCCAAAACCGTTGCGACTGTTTCATCATCTTAGGTGAACATTGCCTATCAACCGAAAGAAAACGCTTTTATTTTAGCACCATCCGCCCCCATCCCCAATAAGGTTTTGCCTCATCTACATTGCCCATCCTTACAACTTTAAGCAATCACCTGCGTATAGATACCATCACTCATTCCAACCTAGACCAACAAGGAAGCCTCATCATGAAAGCTGTCGTCTGCACACAATACGGTTCACCCAGTGTTTTACAAATCCAAGAAGTTGCCAAGCCCACCCCCAAAGATGATGAAATTTTGGTGCGCGTTCGTTGTGCCACCGTCACCCCGTCTGATTGCGCGTTTCGCAAGGGCGATCCCTTCATCGTCAAGCTGATCTACGGGCTAAACAAGCCCCGTCTAAGCACGCAAGGGGTTGAGTTTTGTGGGGATGTTGAGGCGGTGGGAAGTGGCGTGACGCGCTTCAAAGTTGGGGATGCGGTGGTGGGAATGAGTCCGGATACCTTTGGTGCGCACGCCGAATACATCACCCTCTCACAAGACAAAGCGATCATCACCAAACCTGACGCGCTTCCCTATGCTGAAACCCTCGCCATCTTTGAAGGGACAGCAACCGCCCTCATTTTCATCCGTGATGTGGCAAAAGTACAAGTTGGGCAAAGCGTGTTGGTGAACGGGGCATCTGGCTCTGTGGGCATCTATGCGGTGCAACTGGCTAAACATTTTGGCGCACGGGTGACGGGGGTATGCAGTGGCGCAAATGTTGCGTTGGTCAAGTCTGCTGGGGCGGATGCGGTGATTGACTATACCCAGACAGATTTCACCAAAGGGGCGGAACGATACGATGTGATCTTTGATGCGGTGGGCAAACGTTCGTATGGGGAATGCAAGGGCATCCTCAAGCCGAACGGGGTTTACATGACCACCGTGCCCACGTTGGGGATTGTGTTTGATATGCTCTTTAGCCTATTGGGCAAGGGCAAAAAAGCGAAGTTTGCTACAGCAGGATTGATGCAAAGTCCCGCCACCTTTGCCAGCATCAAGGCATTGATCGAGGAGGGGGCATTGCGTGCGATGATTGACCGCACTTATCCGATGTCGCAAGTGGTGGAAGCACATACCTATGTGGATACAGGACGCAAGAAGGGGAACGTGATCCTCACCATGACGGAGGCGTAAGCCACACCGACACGGTGTACTATACGGTGAAATACCGATTGTGCTACATTCTTCGGTTGTTTACTCATTACATAATCTCCAAGTAGGGTTTGATAACTGAGGACATACGGCAGGCTTTTGCCATCTTCCAAAGCTGGTCGCGCGTGGTGTGCTTATGGCGTAGTGCCTCTCTTAGCGATTCCAACGCCACCTCCAAGCCAATCTTATTACGGAATTTGAAACAGTCGATAACGGTTTTGGGGACATTGTAAATGGGAACAGCCACCCCACTAATGGTGTGGTGGATAATCCCTTGATGGAATCCCGCGCCAGAAAGGTGTACGGTTTGCAACGGGGGATAGCTTATTTGTGGATTCCCACGCCCCTTCTCCAAAGCAATCCAAATCTCAAATGGAATTTGTGTGCTCAAATTATGAAAGTGCAACGCTGAAATCAGGCAGATAACACCATGTGGAACACGCTTGCTGATCTCTGCCAACTGGCTATGCTCATTGAGTTCGGTTTCTGAATGGGTGTAAATTCCCCGTCCCAACTGAATCACTTCCCCGTTTTGTACCAGACGGCGCAAAACTTCACGCGAGATTCCCAAAGTCTCTAGCTCTTTGGAACGGATGATAGGATGCTCAATCAGATAGTTGAGCAGGACTTGGCGTTCCCCGTGTGACAATTCCACTAACTCTCCATGTAACGATAGAGGAATTGTAACACATACGCCTCATTCCGACAGACACCACAGACACAATTGGATGATTGCGACGATGGTCTGCGCTATTCAACTAGCGTGCCTCGCGCTGGGTGGGGCTGGATGAACAGCAGCGTGAAGGTGGCGGCAACCAAAAAGCCCAAGCTAATCCACAGCATCCCTTGATAATTCTGGAAGCGATCAAACAGCCACCCCGCCCCCACCGGAGCAAGCGTGGTCAACGGCGTGAGTAATGCCGACTGAATGCTACTAATTTGCCCATAGTGTGCCGAGCCGTATAATTCCGCCAAGAACGTTGGACGCACCAGCGTGATCGCTCCCACGCCCATGCCATACAATCCGACAAACGCGAACACCCACACCATCGAACTTCCCAAGAGCAACATCACCACGCTGACCATCAACATGCCGAACACGATGATTGCCATGCGCTGAAACGAAAAACGGCTTTCCAACGGGGTATAGATCACGCGCCCCGCCACCTGCATCAGCCCGATCATGCCGGCAATGCTTGCGGCGGTGGTGGCGTTGGTGCCATTAGACACCAAATACGGGATGAAATGCACGCGCGTAGCAGACATTGCCACCCCAGCCAACCCGAACGCCAGCAGGATTTGCCAGTAGGTGGCGGTACGTAGGGCATCGCGCACGCTCATGCCTTGAGTGTGCGCAGGGGGAAGCGTGCTGTCGGCTGGGAGCGCGTGCCCATCCGGTAGCAATCCCAAGTCGGACGGGCGACGGCGCAAGACTAGCGCGTGCAAGGGGAAGTTGACCGCGCCCAAGAGCAACGCCAGCACGAAGGTGGCACCGCGCCACCCCAATTGCGTGAGCAAGTAGGTTGCCAGCGGTAAGAAGATGGTGCTTGCCAACCCTGCAGTAAAGGTGACAATTGCCATCGCTTGGCTACGCCTCTCACGAAACCACACCGCCAACACGGTGAAGGCTGGCTCATACCACAGCATTTCCGCACACACCCCCAACCCTACCCAGATCAGGTAATACATGGGGAGCGTTTGCACGCGCGACAAGGCGATCAACAAGGCGGTGGCACCAACCGCCCCCACGCTCATCAAGCCCCGTGCGCCATGACGATCCACCCACCAACCGATGGGATATGCCATCAAGCCACTAATCAACAATGCCAATGAGAACGCCCCCGTAATCTCGGTGCGCGACCAAGCTAGTTCTGCTTCCATCGAGGTGATGAACACCGAAAAGCTGTAGTAGATCACACCATAAGAAATGGTTTCCGTGATGGCAAGGACAAGGGCAATGTACCAACCGTAGTAGACTTGTTTCAAGCGCATGAGAATCCTCAAGGTGGATGGAATCAACCTGAAGATTATATCGCTCTTTTACGATATAGCGATATGCAATTATGCCGACAAGCCACATTACGCTCCTGCAAAAGTACGCTACAATACCCCTCACCTTGACCGTCTTTGATAAGCCATGGAGTGTGTATCTGTTATGCGTCGCTTGAGTTTGCTTGCTAGTGTGCTGGTTGTGTGTGGCTTTGGGGTGATTTCGCGCTCGTGGGTTGGGGCGCAAGATACCCCCCCAGCAACCTGTGAAGCCACCCTAGAGGGGCTATGGGCACTTGCCACCGATGCTTGCGCAACCGGTCCTACGGGCTACGTGTGCAATGGGGGTAGCTCTCCCCAAGTGCGCCCAGAAGGACACATTGCCAACGCCCTAGCGAGCGTGGGGGCATTGGTGGAAACGCAACAAGTGACGGCAATCCAAACCCTCCCGATCATCACGGAGGTGACTGGGGGAGGGGTGCTGTGGCTACGGTTGGGCGATCCCTACTATGCCACCGTCTTGTTAGTTGGGGAGGCGGTGGTCTTCAACCTAAGCGCAGAGACCTCCAGTGCGTGGGGCAACCTGCTCTTACAAACTGGGGTAGACCGCCCCGATTGCTCCACCACCCCACACAATAGCGTGGTGATACAAAGCCAGCCCAACATCCGTAGCACTTTAACCATCAACGGGGTGATCGTGGAGTTGGTGGGGACGCTGGCGGTGCGCACGCTCGATACGAACACGGTATTCATTGCACTATCGGGGCAATCCAGCTTGACCGTCTTGGGGCAAGAGCTACCCTTGTGGGTGGGGCAACAAATCACCGTTGGTTATCAGGCGGGCAACTTTGCCCAACCGCTAGGGGTGATACAAGGCACCTCCCCCTTAGTGCCCGAACTCATTGAAAACCTGCCCACAGGCTTGCTCGATCAACCGATTTGGCTTCCTCAACCCGGCTACCTGACCACCGAGGGGCTGGTCAACTTACGTGCCGCCCCCTCCACCGATTCGGCATTGGTGGGACAAATCCCCAGCGGAGAGGTCTTGACCATCTTGGGGGCAAACCCTGAACGGACGTGGTTTCATGTGGGGATGGTGAATGGGTTTTCGGGCTGGGTATTTGGGGAGGTGGTCAAACAATTCACGGTAGAGATCGCCCAAGCGTACTTTGAAACGCCCGCCCCCCCCCAACGCTACGGCACGTATAACTCGGTGGCGGTGGTGCGTGCGCCTTCAGGCTTGAACTTGCGTGCCAATCCGTCGGTGGTCTTTCCGATTGTGGACATTTTGCACAACGGGGAACAGGTCAATATGGTGGCGCGTAGCCCCTATAGCCCGTGGGTGAAGGTGACGGCGGATGATGGGGCAAGCGGTTGGGTGGCGTTGGTGGGCTTGGATACGCGCTCTAACGTGAACGCGCTCCCGGTGGATAACACCGTCCCCGTTCCAGAAACGATTGTGATTGAGCCAACGCGCCCGGCGGGTTCATTCGGCAACGCCTTCCCCGATCCAAACGCGCCCAGCTTCTAAGGGGTATCGTGTAACGGGCGCGTGAGTTGCGCCCGTTCCTTTAACGGTGGGCAAGTGCCTGCGTGATGCGGTCTAAGACAATTGCCAACAGGACAATCGCCAAGCCACCTTCTACGCCTTGCCCAATATTGTTTTGCGCCAGCCCATCCACTACCTCATAACCGAGACCATCCCCGCCCACCAAGCCGGCGATGATGACCATCGCCAAAACCATCATGATGGTTTGGTTGATGCCGAGCATGATTGAGGGCATCGCTAAGGGCAATTGCACCTTGAGCAGGGTTTGGCGTGCTGTCGCCCCAAATGAGTCTGAAGCCTCTACGGCGGTTTCATCCACTTGGCGGATGCCCAAGTTGGTCAGGCGTACCACAGGTGCCAACGCATACAAGACAGAGGCGATGATGCCCGGCACGCGCCCAATGCTGAATAGCATAATCACCGGCACCAGATAGACGAATGGGGGAATGGTTTGCAAGAAGTCCAGCGTGGGCTTGATGAGTTGCTCAAGCGTGTTGCTCCGTGCGGAAAGGATGCCCAGCGGAATACCAATCATCACTGATAGCAACACCGCCACAATCACTTGTCCCAGCGTGTCCATCGCTTGATCCCACATACCCAGCATGCCCACCAACACCAGCGCGACCATGCAGAAAATTGCCAAGCGCACGCCCTCAACATAGTATGCCAACAACATGAAGAGAAGGATGACTGCCATCCATGGCAACGTATCTTGTAGCAACGTGCGCAGGGGGATAATCAACCACAAGGTCAAGAAGTCGCTGATTGCGCCTGACCCCAAGCGAAAGTTAATCCAGCCATCCGCGCCCAACGGTTGAACGGGAATCTCATAGAGGTTGCGTTGCATCCACGCCACCGCATTATCAATCGGATCGCGCAAACTGATGCGCGTCACTTCGGGAAACTCGGTGAGCGTGAACATGGCTTGCTCTTCGCCTACGGTGGATGTTCCCCACGCGAAGGATTCCACACGCACGCATGCCCAACCCACCCCCACCAAGACCAAGAGGCACGTCACCCAATATGAAAAGCGTTGGAGCGCAGGGATGAACAAAGCGCGACGCACGAGCGATTCCACCCAACCGAACGCTCGATAGAGCCAAGCGATCACGGCTTCAATGGGGCGCGTGCCTACATGCGTCCCGAATAGCACCACCGCCCCCCAGCCGATCCATAGCGCAACCGCGCCCAACGGGGCAACGATCAACACCATGCCCACCGCCAGCCCAATCCACCACAACCACACCAGCGATTGCACCCGTTCATAGGCGTGTTCAGGAAAGCATTGCAACAGCCAAGATTTTTCTGGGAGCAGGTGGTTCGCTTGGTAGCGTTGAATGCTACGGTGTTCGATACGACTGAAGGCGTAGCTCACGCGATCCATCAGGATTGCCAAGCACACAATCGCCAAGCCTGCCTCAAATGCCTGCCCCACGCGCAAGCGTCGCAACGCCTTTAGCACCACTTCCCCCAAGCCATCAAAGCCAATCAGCGAGGCGATGACCACAATCCCCAACGCCATCATGATGGTTTGGTTCACGCCGACCATGATTTCTGGAAGTGCCATAGGCAATTCCACCTTGAATAAGATTTGGCGAGGGGTGGAGCCAAACGCCTCTGCCGCCTCGCGTGCGTCGTCGGGGATGTTGCGGATGCCCAAGTGAGTGATGCGGATGGCGGGGGGGATGGCGTAGATCACCGTCGCAATCAAACTCGGCACGCCCCCAATCCCGAACAAGAGCAAGACCGGGATCAAGTAGACGAACGCCGGCATGGTTTGCATGGCATCCAAGATCGGGCGCAAGACGCGCTCCACGCGCGGATCCTTGGCAGACCACACTCCCAGCGGAATCCCGATTACAAGCGAGACGGCAACCGAGACCAACATCAAGGCGAGCGTTTCCATGCTGGCAACCCACAAGCCCAGCCAGCCCATCATCAAGACGCACAGCACAATGAAGAGCGCGTTCGCCAAGTGCATGACGCGCTGGGCAATCATGAAGATTGCCAGCACAATCACCAGCCAGGGGGTGATGAGCAAGAAATCTTCAACCAGTTGTAACACGACTTCCATCGTATCGCTGAACGGGTTCAACACCCATAAGAAAAGCGGATGGGTGGGTTCTGCCGTGCGTGCCACAATGACCCACTCTTTGAGTTGCTCCATCGGCTGACGTAGCCCCAAGTTCCACTCCACAGGGAAGCCCTCGAACGGGCGCACCCACAGATGAATGACCAACACTCCCACCAAGACCGCCCACAAGATCAAAGCGGTGGGATGATTAAGCCAGCGGTTGAGCGGTGACGGTTGCGCTGGTTGTGATTGTTGCAATTGAACGGACGCGCCCATGATCGTTAGCCCGCCCATTCTGCGACGCTACGCATCAACATCGCTTGATCCACCCACCCAATCACCTGATCCGCTTCGGTCAAGTAGAAGGGGGTGGTTGTGCCTGCCAAAATGCCGAAGAGCGTTTCTAGTGAGGTGTGCGCGGGGAGGGTGGGGTAATCGTGGCGTTCCCCCTCCAGCGGTTGCATGATGGTCTTCGCGGTGAGAACCTTGATGCGTGGCGCGTCTTTGGTGAACTCACGCACGTAGTCATTGACGGGATGGGCGACGATCTCTTGCGGCGTGCCCACTTGCACAATCTCCCCATCCTTCATGATGGCGATTCGATCCCCAATCTTGAGAGCTTCTAAGAAATCGTGGGTGATGAACATCACCGTTTTATGCACAACCTGTTGCAAGCGCATGAGTTCATCTTGCATCTCGCGCCGAATGAGCGGGTCTAACGCGCTGAAGGGTTCATCACACAACAGGATTTCGGGCTGAACTGCTAAGGCACGCGCCAAGCCCACCCGTTGTTGCATCCCACCGCTCAACTCATGGGGGTAGTAGTGTTCCCAGCCCCCCAAGCCCACCATCTGGACAATTTCCATTGCCTGTTGTTGGCGAGTCTTCTTGTCCACGCCCTGCACCTCAAGCCCATAGGCAACGTTATCCAACACGCGCCGATGCGGGAATAGCCCAAACCGCTGAAAGACCATGCTGGCGGTATGACGGCGCACATGGCGCAATTCCGCCGCGCTGATTTGGGTGATGTCTTGCCCGTTGATTTCAATCTTGCCGAAGGTGGGATCAATCAGGCGCGTGATGCACCGAATCAAGGTGGACTTGCCGCTACCGCTCAAGCCCATCACCACAAAGAATTCACCCCGCGCAATGGAAAAGCTGACATCACGGACAGCGACTACATGCCCCGTTTGAGCAAGGATGTCCGCCCTAGAAAGCCCGCGCTCTAGTTGGGCGCGGACATGTTGTGGATTGGCACCAAAGATTTTGGTGACGTTTTTACACGCAATAATGGGTTGATCTGCCATAAAACAAACTCTATCTAAATTAAAAAACTGCCATGATGGCAGTTAGTATAACGCAAATGAACCGACTTGTCAGTTTTTGGTGGGGCGCGTCTTTACTTGACCGCGCCCTCTGTGGTCTCTTTGATTGCCTCACGCTGGGTGAAGTAAATGACCAACAACAACGGAATGCTCAAGATGACCGACATTGCCATGAGTTCCCCCGCGCTGATGGTGCTGGCAAGGTTGGCGATGGCAACCGTCATGACTCGCGCTTCTTTGGGCACGGACACAAAACTCACCGCCAGAAGATACTCGCTCCATACCCCTACAAAGGTGGTGATGCCTGTTGTGAACAAAACCGGCAGGCTAATCGGTACGAGGATGCGATAGAACAAGACCACGCTAGACGCGCCATCCACATACGCCGCCTGCTCAATTTCATAGGGCAACCGCTGAAAGAACACAATCAGTTGCCATGTAATGGAAGGGAGCGTGAAGATTGGATAGGTGAAGATCAATGACCACAGCGTCCCCGTCAAACCAAATCCGCTAACGATGTTGATGAGGCTGGGCAAGATGGCAATCGTGGGGAAAAGGTTCATGCCCAAGATGATATAGCGCATGGCAGAACGCCCACCGAAGCGGTAGCGTCCCATCGCATACGCGGCAATCCCACCGATGACCAACGACAAGAGCGTGGCACTGCCAGCGACAATCGCGCTGTTGAGCAAGCTCTGATGAAATTCGTTGTTGGTGAAGGCGGCGGCATAGTTGGCAAAGGTGGGTTCTTGGGGGATGTAGGTAATGGGAATGGAGAGTTCTTCTTTATCAGACTTGACCGAACTCAAGATGCCCCATGCCAACGGGAAAACAGAATATACCACCAAGAACAGAATGACGATGATGAAGCCGAGTTGTTGTAAATAGAACGCAAGGTTACGGGTGTTACTTCCAGCAAGCATTTATGACTCATCCACATTCAACAGACGCATATACCAAAGGGTGAACAGGAAAATGATGATGAACATCACCACGCTAATGGTGGAGGACATCCCTAAATCCTGTTGAATGGTGAGCACATCGAAGGCATAGGTTGCCAACGAATCCCGCGCTTGCCCTGCCATCAAAATCTGGAACAGGTCAAACACGCGGATGAACACCATCGTTCGTAAAATCAACGCCACCCCCAGCGTTGGGCGCATCAGGGGCATGGTCATTGTCCAAAAGCGTTGCCAACGGTTTGCCCCGTCAATCCCTGCTGCCTGATACACTTCTTGGGGGATGGCAAGCACGCCGGGCAACAGCATCAACGCCGTAAGCGGCGTTTCTTTCCAAACGATCACGGCAACCAAAATGGGGATTTGTAAGTGCGAGGCGGTCAACCAATCTAACGGAGATTGAATGAACCCCATGCGCAACAGAATATCATTGAAGATGCCGGACGCATCCGGACGAAGCATCACATCCCAGAACTGGGTGGCAATGAGCGTGGGGATGGCAAGCGGAACAAGCATGACCACGCGCAACAAGCCGATCCCACGCACGCGCTGGGCGATGATGAGTGCCATGAAGAAGCCCAACGTGAACTGAATCAGGATTGCCCAAAAGGTGTAGGTGATGGAGGTGACAAGCGCGGCGATGAACTCTTGGTCACGCGCACTGATAACCAGATGTCGCCCAAAGAGGTCAAACTCATTGATGTCACGGTAGCGCAAATCGCGGTATTCGTCGCCAACCACCTCACGCGGGCGCGGATAGACGACGCGCTCTTCTCCGGTGTCGGGGTCAGTTTCCGTCAGGCATTGCCCATCTTCGCCTACCGTACAGGGCAAAACGTCGATGCGCACGCTCGCTAACTTGAAGTAATTCTCTAGCCCAATGAAGCTGGGTTGTTCTGAACTGGCGAAGCGAGCGTTAGTCGTGCTGGTGATGAAGACTTGTTCTAGGGGGGTGGAGGCAATCGCCAAGAAGACCAACAACAACGGCGTGAGTAAATTCCACGCACGGCGTGCTTCTTGCGATTGGATGATCTCTTCTCCGCGATAACGACGACTGGCAAGCACCACGCCACGACGTACCCCCACCAAGCACACCAGAGCAAGCGCGTAGATGCCCAAGCTATTGAGCGTCAAACCGTCGCTTTGTTGCAACAAGCGGAGTGCATAGGAAAAGACGGCAATCCCACTCAAGACCATCAACCAGTTATAGACTGTCACCGCCCAACGTGCCCCGCCGATCTCCCCTCGATAGCACATCCCTGCCAAGCGCAATAGCAGATAGCCGAACGCCACCACCAAGGGCGGCGTGGTCAAGGGCATCGTCGTTCCGAACGGAGGCGACATCAGCC
>JBMOEO010000023.1:0-41733 GCA_049318945.1 Phototrophicaceae bacterium
CGCCACAATGGAGGTGGGATGATTCAATGGGATGCTGTGCCCGTTCGCCACCATTATTCTTGCCGCTCAAATTGCCGTTGCCATTGACAACGCGCGGACGTTTGAAGCGGAAACTGAAGCACGCCGTGAGAACGAACGTCGCGCGGTTGAGTTGGAAACTGTAGCACAGGTTAGTACCGCCGCTGCTACGATCTTGGATGTGGACGGCTTGCTATTGACCGTGAGCGAGCTAACCAAAGCCGCCTTTGAGCTATATCACGCGCATATCTATTTGTATGTAGAAGAATATAAATTGCTAGAGTTGCGTGCTGGTGCGGGTGAACCCGGACAGATCATGATGGAACAGGGGCACAGCATCCCCATTGACCACCCCTCTTCTATTGTGGCGAAGTGTGCCCGCATCAAGGATGGTGTATTGGTGGAAAACGTTTTAGAATCCCCCACCTTCATGCCCAACCCCTTGCTTCCCGATACACACTCTGAATTGGCTGTGCCGATGGTGGTGGGGGATAAATTGGTGGGCGTGATGGATGTTCAATCCGATGAAGTGGGGCGGTTCTCTGGGCAGGATATTGGCGTATTCACCACATTGGGCGCACAGGTAGGCGTGGCGATTGAGAACGCGCGTGCGTTTGAACGCGCTGAACAAGTGGCAGAGCGTGAACGCCAAACCTCCAACCGCCTGCGTGAAGTGGATCGCTTGAAGTCAGAGTTCCTTGCCAGCATGTCGCACGAGCTACGCACCCCCCTTAACTCTATCATCGGCTATAGCGAAGTCCTGTTAGACGGTGGGGATGGAGACTTAAGCCAAGATGCACAAGAGGATATTGACATCATCTACACCAGTGGCAAACACTTGTTAGCGATCATCAATGACATTCTTGACCTTGCTAAGATTGAAGCCGGCAAGATGAACCTCTCGCGTAAAGAGATAGACTTGGTGAAATTGCTTCGTGATTTGGTCAAGGCAAACCAAGTCCTCGTGCGTGAAAAGCCAATCGAAGTTGTTTTTGCCCCAGAGATGGATCATCTCATCGTGCCGATTGATGAAGTGCGCATGCGTCAGATTGTGTTGAACCTGTTCAGCAATGCGTCTAAATTCACCGACGAAGGGCAAATCACCATTCATTTGAACATGCACGATGATCTACATGCACGCATCGCTGTACAAGATACAGGCATAGGGATTACCCCAGAAAACCTCAAGATAGTGTTTGACCAGTTCCGCCAAGTGGATGGTTCTTCCACTCGTCGCGCAGGGGGGACGGGCTTGGGCTTGACCATCACCCGTTACCTCATTCAAATGCACGGGGGCGATATTCACGTTGAGAGCGAATATGGCAAGGGAAGTGTCTTCTGGTTCACCGTTCCTTTGGTAGAGCCGTCGGAATTGCCTGATCTAACATTTTTACAAACATCCATCAATTAGTTTGCAACCATTTGGGTAGAAGGTAATGCCTACACGTTTTAGCACTGTCGTCTGTTTAGAATGTCATCATGAAAGTCAGCCGGATGTGATGATTGCCTCCTGCCCAAACTGTGGTTCAGCATGGGTGGATGCACGTTACGACCTCACGTCCGTTAAGGAGAAGTGGCTAACTGAATTGCCACGCCGAGAAACCTCTCTTTGGCGGTATAGCGAGCTATTGCCCATTGGCGAAGCTGACCCCGAAATCTGGCTAGGTGAGGGGTGGACACCGTTGGTACGCTTGTACCAGTATGAGCGTCTTTATGACCACCAACAAATCTACTTTAAGGATGAACGCCAATCCCCCACCAATTCCTTCAAAGATCGCCAAGCCGCCCTGTCCGTCACCGCCATGAAACGCGCGGGCATTCGGGAGGTGGTGCTGGCATCCACCGGCAACGCCGGGGTAGCTTATGCCGCCTACTGTGCACGGGCTGGGATTAAGCTGTGGCTCTTCGTCAATAGCCTTGTGCCCGTCGAAAAGATGCGCGAAGCCGCGTTATATGGTGCAGAAGTCATCAAGATTTCTGGCACGTATGACGAAGCAAAGACTGTCGCCGGGGAATTTGCCAAACAACGGGGCATTCATTATGACAAAGGCGCAAAGTCCATCCCCGGCAAAGAGAGCATGAAGACCATCGCCTTTGAATTGGCGGAACAGCTAGGTTTGAAGCTGGGCACAAATGGACGGTGGCAAAGCCCAGATTGGTACATTCAAGCGGTGAGTGGTGGCATTGGACCCTTAGGGGTTTGGAAGGGCTTTAGCGAGTTGTTGAGCATGGGCTTGATTGACAAGATGCCCAAGCTCGCCATCTGCCAATCTGCCGGCTGTTCCCCGATGGTGGATGCGTATCTCGATGAACGCCCCGTTGCCACCCCCGTCATTCCCAACACGCTCATCACGGTGTTGGCAACCGGCGACCCCGGCTATAGCTATGTGCAACTGCTCCAAGCGGTCAATAGCAATGGGGGAATCATGATCTCCATTGAAGATGGGGAAGCGTTTGAGGCGATGCGCCATATTGCCGCCCGCGCTGGCTTATCGGTGGAGCCGGCAACTTCGGTGGCGTTCGCCAGCTTAGAGAAGATGTTGCAAGATGGCACCATTGAGCCGGGCGAGATTGTGGTGGTGAATGCAACCGGTCATACCATGCCCGCCGAAAGCCACATTCTAGGGAATGAGTATGTGGTCAACCTTGAAAAGCGCGGGAACGTCACCAAAGCTGAATCGGATAACGGGATAGAATACGCGCTAGAAAGTTTGGATGAGCGCGTCACCACTATTTTGGTGGTGGATGATAACAACAATGATCGCCGTTTGATGAAGAAGATGCTACAGCGTTACAAGGCGTATCGCTTGTTAGAGGCAAAAACGGGCAAGCAGGCATTAGAGATGATTGCTGACCGCAAACCTGATTTAATCGTCACTGACTTGCGCATGCCGGAAATGGATGGGCTAACCTTCCTGAAGCAACTCAAGCAGAGTACCCACACCCACGACATCCCCGTAATCGTCGTTTCGGCTAAGGCACTGTCCCCCGCGGATGAGTCCGTCATCCTCAAGTATTCCGATTCCATCTGGCTGAAGGGTGACTTTAGCCGTCGGCGTTTTGCCCAGCACATCGTCAATACGCTAGGTCATGATCCCATCGAGGAGACCAAGCCCCATAACCCGTTGTGGGGGAGTGGGCTAGACACGCAACAAATTCTATGGCGACCCTCTAGCGGACGGGCGTTCACCAACACCATCTTGATCTTGGATAGTGACAGCAATGACCGTCGCGTTGTCCGTAAAATTCTGGAGACTGAAGGCACGTATGAAGTGTTGGAGGCTGAAACGGGGCGGCTAGGACTCAAGACGATTCATGAGAATAAGCCTGATCTGGTGATTATGGATTTGATCCTCCCTGACCTAGATGGGTATGCCGTGCTAGAAAAACTTGCCAATGATAAAACCATCAATCATATTCCTGTGGTGATCTACACCGCACGCGAACTCACCCCACAGGATATGGCGAAATTACCCAGTCACTTTGATTCAATCTTGCACAAAAATTCAATGGATCGTGGGCATTTCCTGTCGATGATCCGTAAGAAACTAAACTAACGAGGAGCGAAAATTATGCCACGTGTGGTCATCATTGAGGATAATCCGCAAAGCGCACGCCTTGCCGAGAAGCTATTGAAACGCGCAAGCTATGAAGTATTCTTAGCAGAAGATGGCGAAAGTGGCTACGGAATGGTACTCAGCCATGCCCCCGATATTGTTCTGGTGGATTTAGGGCTACCTGACTTTGACGGGCAAACCATCATTGCCATGCTCCGTCAGCATGCCTCTCTACAGAAAACCCCGATCATCGCCTTCACTGCGTGGCCCGAAGACACCGCCCATGATATGGCGTTGGCGTATGGATGTGATGGGGTGATTACTAAGCCTATTGATACGCGCTTGTTCGTTGAACAAGTTCAAACCTTCTTAGACGCATCCCTGAAAAAATAGTCATGTATGATGAATACACGCTTACCCACCCCTAATTCAGGTTTCCGTAACTTGGCAATCCCAGCGATTGAGTATGACTTTCAGCAATTGGCGGAAATCTACAATCAAACGCGCGTGGATTACATCGTGCCCATGCCGATGAACGCCAAAAGAATGCAAGAGTATGTTGTGCATTATGATATTGACTTGCAAAATTCGATTGTTGCCACCGACGAAAAGCGCAATCCGTTAGGGTTGGCAATGCTAGGCGTGCGAGATTTTCGCACATGGATTACCCGCTTGGGCGTTTCTCCCGATCAACGCGAGCGACAGGTGGGCAGTTTCTTGATGGAATGCCTCATCGAAAACTCACGCGATATTGGGGCAAACATCGTGCAACTTGAGGTGATTGTGGGGAATGAGCCGGCGCGTCACATGTTCTTGAAGTTTGGATTTCGCCCAACGCGCGAGCTATTGGTGATTCGTCGCCCGCCGAAACCCCTTGAGGTTTCCCCTGAAATTGAGCTAACCGACTACCGCGAGCTAAACGAACGTGAAATTCCGCTCTTCTTGCAACAGCGCGAGATGGGCGCAACATGGGTGGAAGAGTCTTCATCGTTGCTCAATGGGGGGAGTTTGAAGGGCATTGCCATTCGCACGCGCGAGGGCTATGGTTGGGTGATCTTCACCGCCACCCCCTTACAGATTCAGCACGTTGTGCTACATGCCACACGCACCCCACACTATGAGCAGATCATGGTGGCGTTGCTGTATTATATGCACTCCAACTTTCCTAACCGTGATACCAAGATTGAAAACGTGCCCACCATGCACCCCACATGGCGAGCCTATCAAAAGCTGGGCTATGTGATTTCTTTTCGCCGAATTGAGATGATGCTCAACCTGATGGAAGATGACCATTCGGCGACACTCCCCATCCACCCCAGCAAACTCAAGTCCATCATCCCCGACGACTAAGCCAACCCTGCACTTGATGGCGTATCCAAGTCACTGCTTGCTCAGTAAGACGGGCAAGCGGTTCGGGTGGGGGAGGCTCTAAGACCACATAGGGCTGTTTGCCGTGATGCTGTAAAATCTCATTCGTTGCGCTGATGGCGGTTGTCACCGCGCGTTCCATCCACATGGCAGGGGTGGGATGGCGCACCCAATCCCCAACCGCATAAATGCCCGCCCATGGCGTTTGTACGCCGAGCGTGTGTGCGGTGGGCACGCGAAAGGCGGTGTGCGTTTTGCTATTGCGCCGTAGGGTGGCATGCACAAGATGCGTCTGAAGCGTGGGAAATGCTCGATACACGTCTTCGATACACAAGCCCAACAGGATGGCATCCGTTTGACGGAGCAGATCACGGTTGCCATAGAGATGCAACTCAATCGCACTGCCGCCTTGCTGTGCCCATGCTTCAAATTCGCTTTGAAACGTGGTCAACCAAAAGTAATTATCCGCGATGAAATCCCCCGTCAACATGCCCCCGTTGAGATCATTAACGCTGTGGTCAAACCATAAGCGAATGACCACGTTACCCAGTTCATCAGGAAAGGCGGTATAAATATTCGCATAGTCATTCACCACAAAGGAAGATTGTATGACCTGCTGACAAGCATGAGGCGACAATGCCAATACAACAGCATCTGTCATGATAGAACAAATGTTCTCATTTGCCTGTTGAATCACCAATTCCCATTTCGCATCATCACGCTGAATGATCTGGCGCAGTTTGTAACCTTGCCAAAAGCGTCCGCCATGCTGTTGGGTATAGTCCACTAGGGGGGTGATGAGCGCGGACTGGATGTTACACGGGAAGAAATGGGGATGCCACGCATCACGTCGCAACAGGGTATAGAAGCGCAATGCCGAGATCAACCCGTCGAGCGTGATGGACTCATCCGGAGCAGCCAACATATTACGGGTGAGTCCGCGTATGGCGGCTTCAACATTCGGTGTCCACAAGCGATAAAACTCATCCGCAACAAAGCGATCCATACGGCTTTGCTCACGCACAGGATCAAGCCCTGTCGCCCATAAAATACTGTACAACACGCCGGGGATGCTCAACGCATCTAATGGGGAGATCATCCCCCAAAAGCGTGGATTCACCAACAGGTTCAATGTATGAAACGGGGCAGGGAACACGCCTTCGCGGATGGTTGCGCCAATCTCCGCACGGGTGATCGTGTCGCGGTCGCGGTGAATCCACATTTCGCCATTGCTGGGGATGGGGTGTAAATTGGTGTTCGGCACAAAACGATACAGCATGGCGCGTAAATTAGCATATCCGCCCCACAAACCATGAATGCCGTGTTCAGATGGGAATGACCACGCCTGCCCATTGTGCATGAAGGTGGCCGGCTCTCCGCTCGAAACGCGCCCACCCAACCACTTGGTATTTGCTTCTAACACCAATGGGGGAATCCCACGATGGGCAAGGTGGACAGCGGTGGTCAGTCCGCCAATCCCACCCCCCACCACCACTACAGGAACATGTTCCATATTAAGGTGACTCCGCTAGAACATCCCAACGGTAAACGCTGGGAAAGGTGATGGAATCTACATCAGCAATCGAAAGCTGATACCGCGCTTCTAAAATGGGTAAGATGTGATTGAGTTGATGGGGCGCGGTGATGAAGAAGACGCGCTCTTCATTGGGGAGCAACCGTTGTAGGATGCCGTCTAGCTCTTCATCTTTGCGGATTTGATAGACATTTACACTTGGGTTTAAGTAGGGCGTGGTCTTGAGTACGCTATCTTCTGAATGATCGTATTGGTCAGCATCCACGATAACGTGTACCTCTGTTTGAGGGGGAAGCGTGGCAATCTGATTCATGACCCATCCGACATCATAGCGACCAAGATACTTAATCTGCTCGGCATGTTGCCCATACAATGTAGGCAGATGAAAAGCGTAATAGTGGATGCCCTGCACCAAACACAACACCGACACACCCACAATGAGCGCACGCCCCGGCAAGACGCGCTCCAGCCCAAGCGCGATGAGATACACCAATAACGGAAGGAGCGTGACATACCGCGCGGTGGTGAGTGCGTTCAAAACCGCCAACGCGGTCAACGTCCCCACTAACCAACCCACCACCAACAGGGAAGGCAACCGTCGCGGATGGCGCAAAGTTAGCCCTAGCCCAATCAAAAAGAAGGGGAGTAGGTATAGCGGAACAAGTCCCCATTTGCCCCCGTAGTATAACCATAAGACATAATCTGCTTGGTCAATCAACAGACGCACAGCAGAGATGGCGCGTTGTGCAATCGCGGTGAGCGTATACTCTGGGATGGCGAGATCACGCAGGCGTGGGGTGAGGGTTGTTTGGGCGTGATAGGTGGTTAGCCAAACCGGCACGCCCACCGCCAACAGAATGACCAGCATCCGTATGAGATTGCCGGCGGTCAGGCGGTGTGATTTTGACAGTAGCCCGCCCACTGTGAGCCACACCACCAACAAGGGCACCACCAGTAACCGCCCTGCCTCATAGTTGTACTGGCATAGCCCGAAGCACAACCCCGCCAATGTGGCAAAGAACGGGTGGCGCAAGCGCACCGCTCGTAAGACGCTGGCAAACCCCAACAGGGCGAAGAACGGATCAACGATGTTGTATAGCCCTAAACGGCTGAAGTGAAGATGGGGTGGAAAGGTCATCAAGAGGGCACTGCTCATAAGTGCCAAGCGTTGGGCGCGTTCGCTAGGCTGGTGCAAGCGTGTTGCCTCATACACCCAAAAGCCCAACGCCATCACCGTTAACGCGCCCATGAACGCGCTGGGAAAGCGCAACGCGAACAAACTACGTCCGAACAGATCCGTTGCCAAGCGTTGCCAATAGGGGTACATATACGTTCCGCTGGCATAACCGCTCACAGGGTTGAGGAAGGCGGACGGCTCATAGGTCTTGACGACTGCCGTCATGAAGATGCCCTCATCCGTCAACCAATACGGTACGTCCCCGATGCGTAACACGCGCACCAAAAACGCGCCAAGCGTCAACGCCACCATGATCCACACAAAGCGCGTCGGTCGCTCACGGGGGAGCGTCACCCCGCCTAACCCAACCAATAAGCACCCACACGCCAACCACAGCACAGCATGCGCCTGATCGAGCGTGAATACTGTAGGGGCGGTTAAGGCGGATGTCGTTAGGATGACCATTGCAACTAGCCCGATCAAGGCGAGGGTAGCTTGTAACGCTCGTATGAGTAGATTACGCATGGGCGAACAATCCTAAAATGGTGGGATAGAAGCATGCCCCCACTGTTTCAGTGAGGGCATGGCGAGGTTAGTTTATTCGTCTAATGCTTCGATCATCTTTAACATGGCATCCCCATTAGGAAGGTTAATCACCGAGGTGATTTGCGCTGGAATGCCTGCTAGGTCAAAGATGCTCGGATCATTGGTGATGCCCGGCACGGCACTACGGAAACCGTGTTGTTCCCATGCCAGCTTCTGGAGCGATTCAGCCTTGAGTGCCTCAATCAAGGCTTTGCCTCCGTCTGATAGGGCAATGACCGGGTGCGAAGACCATACCGTCGGTTGGGGATAAATCACGCGCACTTGATCTTGAATGATGGCAAGGCTTGCTTGGTTTTGCAACCCATACTCAATGATGAGGCTTTCATAGTTTGCCATGAGGGGAGTTGCTCCCACGCCCAAGGTGATGAAGCGGTCAAACAAAATCCCGCTGCTCTCCTCCAGTAGCCCTTGCTGGTCATAGTAGGTTTTGAGGACGGGCATGTAAGTATCCACGTTTGCACCCGTCACCACATCCCCCCCGTTGAGAATGTTGAGGAACAAGCCATAGAACATGTTGCCGGAGTTGCTTCGCACGGGGTCAGTGGTGACAATGCGGAAACTTCCATTTAGGAAGTCTGCGCCAACCTCTGCCCACTTGGCAGGGGGATCAACTATCAACTCCATCATCACGCTGGTATCGGTGATGTAATAGCCGTCAGCGTTTTGGGTGACGTAGTTCTGCGCAATCAATTCATCTAAGACGGGTGTCCAACTGTAGAAGACAATCGGCGTATTGAAGATCACCTCGTGCTTGGCATCACCACGATTATAGAGTGCCTCGTTCTTATCACGGAAGATTTCCACTGCTGTGGTATTGGAGGGCCACAAGCAATCCACATCTTGTAATTGTGAGCCAGTCAAGAAGGCTTGGTCAATGCTCCCCATCTTGGTGAACTTGACGTTAATCCCAAAGTCACGCGCCAACACTTCTTTGACCATCGGGTTAGAAAGGAATCCATCCTTCTCGCTACCGATGTAACAGAAGACATCAAAGGTTTGAACGGGAATCGCATTCTCAACAGTATTGAGCAATGACAAGCCCAATACCCCCGCCACCAATACACCGAACACAATCAGCACATAGTGCCGTGCGCGTAATCTCGCCAAAAACTGCATCATTCTTACTCCTTAGTTGTAACCACGCGCGTTACGGAAAGCGGCGATCAAGTCCTTGCGTCCATCGAACACGCGCCCGTAGGTGAAATCAGCAATCGGCTTCACTTGGTCTTCGTTAGCATCGCCAAAGGTGATGACGAAAATCGGAATATCGTTCTCACTGGCGTTGAGATAGTTCATCAAGGCGTTGTAGTCTCCGGCGTTGTCGCGCCCGTCCGTCATCAAGATGACTGATGGCAAACAATTTGCGGCGCGGTTTTGGGTGAGGTAATTATGTGAGAGCAACGCCGTATCAAAGATGTTCGTTCCGCCTTGTGAGGGAACGGATTCGGCACGGGTGAGCAGTTGGCTGAGTTCGTTGGGATCATTCCCCTTAACCGTCCAGTCACTTAAACGCACATCAATCACCTCATCATTGAAGAAGACTAACGTGGTGATGTCCTCTTCGTGGGCTTGGATCAAGTATTGCTCGGCAATGGATTGGTTTAGCACGGTGCGCAAGCCTGCATTTGCTGCCTGTTCGCCCTCGCCCTGCATGCTTCCGCTACGATCAACCGCCAAGATGGTGCAAGAGGGGCGACGGAAGGTTGTTTGATACAGGCGTAACGCCTCATCAATCACGCTGGCGTTAGGAAAGCGAATCGGTTGGATCACACGGTCAAGGTCAATGCCCCATTCTGGGCGGAAAACCGAGAGGTTAGCGTTATCAACCTGTAAGCCCACAACGCCGGTGCGCCGTCCTGCGGCAAGCAAACTCGCTTGCGCCTCTGCTCCCAACAAGTATTGTTGTAGCTCTAAGAAGGTTGCTTCCTTCTCATCGTTGCCCCGACGGATGAACCCTAGAGGGGAATCCGCAATTGCCAATCCGTCGGTGGGATAAATCGCATACAATGCCTCACGCCCTTGTTGTTCTAGGGCGAGGTTTGCTTCAATGATGACTGACTCATAGTTCACCATGCCATCATATAGATCATAGGTGCGCAGGAACAAATCCTTCAGCCAACCACTTGATCCGCTGGAGCGGTCAACCGTTCCTAAGAAGGTAGAAATGAGTGTTTGCACTTGGGGATCAGCAAGGCTTTCAGCCGTGATAACATCCCCTTGCGCCGCAAACGCAGTCAAGGCGGCAAAATAGAACGAGGAGCCGGAATTACTTTGCGTGGCAGAAGTCATCATGAAGCGCACATCTCCGCTTTCAGTGGCGGTCAAGATGTCTTGCATGGTGACATCAGCATCCATCCACCCCAAACGATCAGCAACGGAACGCTTGACCGCAAAGACAACGGGGGAACGCATGATGGATTGTTCGTGCTGTACGATATTTTGTTCATCACCAAATGCCAGCCACAACGCATTAGCGGGCCACACCGCATCATAAGCAACCGCGCCGCTTTGTAGCATGCGTGAAATATCTACCGAACCTAAGTAAGTCATGTCTACACGAGCATTATTATTCTTTGCCCATTCTTGGATGATAGGTTCAAGCGTTTCATTTTCTGAACCGGAGACAATCGTTAGCGTGCGTCCTTCTGAGACAGGCACAATGCCCGCCCCACACCCCACCATGACCACGCTCAATAAACCCAACAAAACAACCATAAGCCATTTACGCATGTCTTGCATCCTTTTGTTTTGGTATCAACTAGCAACTTCTTTATCATACGGCAGAAACGCTTTTTAACCCACTAGCGAACGCTCATAATCTATATTAACTTTACGCATGTGCCGACAATAAGTTGCAAAGTGTGCGGTAACTATGTTGATTCGATGGGTGAATCTAGCACGCTGGATTGATCTTCAAGCCCACTCACGCTGCTATCGCGTTTGCCTTGCCGTTGCAATTGGGTATAGGTGAGGTCTGCTTTAGCAATCGCATGGCTTCCCACAGGGGCAGAAATGGAAATGAACAATCCCAACACCAATAACTTGGGCAACGCACTAGGGACGATCAGCCCAACGCCCAGCAGAATTCCCAATAATCCCATCGTCGCCACCTTGCCAGAAGCATGCAAACGGCTATAGGCATCCGGCAGGCGAATGATCCCCACCACGCCCCCCACAAAGAAAAACAATCCGAATGCCAACAACACCCACACCAAAATAATCCGCAATGTTTCCATCAAAATACCCGCCCTTCAGAGACATATCGCCCTACGCCAAGCGTGGCAATGAACGATAGCGCGGACAATGCTAAGGCAATATCAATCAACAGGTGTTGCTCTTGCAAGATGGCATACACCACCATGATGCTGGTGAGCAGGGTGGTCATCAAGTCCATAGCCAGCATGCGATCCGCAATGCGCGGACCGCGGTAGAGGCGATACGCGGTGGGGAATAACAAAACGGTCAAGACCACCAAAGTAATCTGTAAAGCAATTTGGATGAATGGGGAATCAGTCATAGCCTAACACCTTTCGGATGAGTTTAAGGCGAAGAGTCTGCTCATCATGGATAGTGGGCAGTTGTGCATCCAGATGTAAATTATGGACGTACATGAATGTTTCTTGTTCGTTCTTTTCGATGTCAATCACAAACTGACCGGGGGTGATGGTGATCCAGTGGGCACTGAGTGCCGTCACCAAGTCGGTATCATGGGAGTCGCTGGGAATATCCTGCGTGGAGATTTTGACGATGCCGGGTTGAATGGGCATGTGTGGGTTCAACACCAACCGCGCCACCTTGACCGATGACCAGAAAATATCGAACGCCAACATGGACACATATTGCAACAAAGCAACCAATTGAGAGAACCCGCGCGTGATGCGTAGGTTGTATTGTTGGGCGTGTCCCAGTCGCAATGCCAGCACGCTCAATAACCAACCAATCACAGCCGTTCCCCACGTGTAATGCCCCGTCAACACCACAAAGATGGGAGCAAGGATGAGCGATAAAATCAGGGTGAAGGGGTTCATGATTCGGACGCATACCTTTCAAGCATTAAAAGACGTTCTTGTGCCAGTGGAACGGCTTGGATGTAGTGGCTAGGATCAGAGATCTGTTCCACCACGCGCTCTGTCCAATCAATGAGGGGGCTGGCGAAGATGCCCATCAACAGCGACAGCGCAATGAGCAATGTAGGGGCGAGGGGCGAATCAAACTGCACAGGGTCTTTTAGGGGGGCAGTTGTTTCATTCGGCTCTTGCAAGAATACTTGTTGCCATGAGTTGAACACATATAGGCTCGTGAGCAAACTCGCGCCGATCATCAAGCCCACCATCCACCACGCGCCAGCTTCGATGCCACTTTGTGCCAAGAACACTTTGGCAACGAATCCATTCATCGGGGGCAACCCTACCAACGCCATCCCACCTAACAAATACACCCAACGCACATAAGGAGGGAGCGCGTGTCCCATCCCGACAATGTATTCAAAGTCAGCCGTCTTTGCTTGGTTACGACTAGCAACCACGCCATAGAGCATCAGCATGGCGGATTTAACGAAGGCGTGGTTAAAGGCAAACAAGATGGAGGCGGCTAAGGCGGTGGGTGTGTTCCAGCCGATTCCGAGCAGGATGTAACCAATTTGCGCTGACGTGGAAAAAGCCAATAGACGTTTGCCGTTATACGTGCGCAACGCGCTTAGGCTACCCAAGAAGATGCTAATCACCCCTAGCCAACCGATTGCCACGCGGAGGATGTCGCCTTCTTCTACAAAGAGCAATGTCACCAAGCGGATTAACCCATAGATGCCAATCTTCACAATCACTGAGGAGAGCATCGCGCTGACGGGAGTGGGGGCGGTGGTATGGAAATCGGGTTGCCAAAAGTGGAAGGGGAAGATCGCGCTCTTGAGCATGAACGAACAGGTTAAGGCGATCATCGCCAGCGTTGCCAGCAAGACGCGCCCCTCAAGCTGGATGCTCACCGCTATATCCGCCATGTTGAGCGTGCCGTAGCTGGTGTATAACGCGCCAATTCCCATGAGCAAGAACATCGACCCCATCCCATTGATGAACAGATACTTCATGGCGGCTTCCACCCCCAAGCGGTTATCCGACATGGCAGTTAGCCCAACCGAGCTAAGTACCAATAGCTCAATGAACACAAATAGCGTGAAGATGTCCCCAGTGTAAAACGCGCCCAGCAATCCCGTTTCCATCGTCAGAAAAAGGGGGAAGAAGGTCTTGCGCTGGGCGGCATAATCATGGCTAGAGAAGGCGTATAAGAACCCTGCCACCATCACGCTTGCCGCCATGAACCCGAATAGGCTAGAGAGCATATCCGCCACCAAGACAATCCCATACGGGGGCGACCAGCCGCCCATGCGGTAAACTTGGATGCCGTCTACCCAGTTGGCACGCAACACCAAGCAGGCAAACACCAATGCGATCACGCTGGTGACAAGCCCAATCCAACGTTGTAACCTGTTGGAGCGCGAGGCGATCAGTGCCACAATCGCCCCAATGATCGGGCTAAAGACCGTAAACAGCAGGAAAGTTTGATCCATGCTTTACCCCTTTAGGTGGTCAATTTTGTCAGAATCAAGGGTGTGATAGCGACGAGCAATCACGTTAATCATGCTCAACAACATGGAGAAACTTCCAAAGCCGATCACCACCGCCGTTAGGATGAGTGATTGTACCAGTGGGTCGCTCGGTTGGGAGACTTGTGCCAGTTCAGTATAGGCGGCAGTTTTGCCATCATACGCCCCCACCGCCAACAGCAACAGGTTAATGCCCGTTGAGATGATCCCAAAACCCATAGCGGCTTTGATGAGATCACGGCGCAACAATTGGAAAACTCCCAACCCAAAGAACAGCCCCACCGCCAGCGCGTAGATGAGATCCATACTCTCTCCTATAGTCTATCTTCAAACGGATGAATGAGTTTGTCTGGCAGATCAATATGATGTTCTTGGGGGCGGTCTTCGCCTAATGCGTGTACATCAGAAGGATGAGCAATCGTTTCCAAGATCACCCCCACCGATCCCACCACCGTGAGCGCGATGCTCATCTCAAATAGTAGGGTGGTGGCAAGGTGAATCCCGGCGAAGTAAAACCCTTTGATCTCCATGAAAGCCATCCAGTTTTTACCAAACAGAAGCGGTAACGCGGCGTTGGTGAACGCAAGGCTTAACCCTGCGATTAGAAAGCGCGTGGGGCGCAACCAGCGAAACTCGCTTTGCATGGCGTAATAGCCATACACGATATAGCCCAGCGCAACGCTCAACCCTGCTACCACCCCTGCTGTGAATCCGTCCCCCGTGATCCCCCCTCCGTATAACAATTGAGAGCCAGCAATCAGGATGGTAAAGGGGAAGATTAACGTGGCAACCACACGCACAAACGGCGTGGATAGGGGAATGACGCTTTGGGTAATTTCAGTCTGCAAGCCCTCTTGTTCACGGCTCAAGGTCAACAACGAAAGAATCCCCAAGCCTGCTACGGCAAACACGGTGATCTCAATTAGCGTATCCATCCCACGATAATCTGTCACTACGGCAGCAACCACATCTTGGATGCCTAAGTCTTCTTCAGTATGTTCAAAGTACCAATTGGCGATGGTATCGCGTTGACGGTCAGGGCGGTTGGTGATGGCGGCGAATGCGAATAAGAACACCATCACGCCAATCACGCTGGCAATGACCGCATCACGGATGATGCCCCGTCGGCTGGTCATCCACAAAATATCGCCGATGTGCTTGCGGAAGCTGTGGGGCAGGCGACTAATCATGATAATCAATAGGATGCTGGCGAGGGTTTCTACCAAGAATTGCACCAATGCAACATCGGGTGCCCCCTCTAGGATGAACACCCCACCAATGGTATAGCCGAATAACCCCAACGATAGCGCAGCGAGGATGTGGCGTTTGTTGATGATCGAAAACCACACCGACGCAACCCCAATCAACAACAGTGCTATGTTGATCCAACCGACAAAATCAATTTGGAAATCTGCCTGCATCAAGGCTTGTGTGGAGTATAACGTGGTGGGGATGAAGTATGCCAACAACGCGCTATAAATGGAGAGGATGACCACCAAGTAATAGCGCACCTTTCCGCCTTGAATCCATAACGCGCCCTCACCCATTCGATTGATGAGCGCAATCACTGCTTGATATGCTTGTGCCCCCGTGAACGGTAGCACGCTCCATTCCCACACCAACCACCGACGCACGGCAAACAAGACTGTTCCCAGCGCAATGATGGCGAGGCTCAATTGAAATTCCGTATTGGCAAAGCCCCCGTTGGGGATCAAGTATAGGGTGTTAGATTCCCCCGTGAGCAAGTTCACGAAGCGTTGTGTAACGGGGTTGAGCACGGCTACCATGCCAACGCTCCCACCGATTGCCAAGATAGACGGGGCAAGCATCGTCCAGCGTGGCATGGCGTGATAGTGTATCTCGCCTTGTGCTGGCTGGAAGAACACTTCCCAGATCAACCGCCATGCCACCATCACCAACAATGACGAGGCGACGAATACCACCCCCAACGCCCAAGCGTTCCAGTCATGCGTCACCACGTGGAGCAGGTTCTCTTTGGCAACAAACCCATACAGTGGGGGGATGCCCGCCATAGACAATGCCGATAGAATGGTCAAGCTCCCCGTAACTGGCATGCGCCCAAAAAGCCCGCCTAGTTCATCCACTTGGCGCGTTCCGCAAGAATGGTCTATCGTCCCCACACACAAAAACAGGATGCTCTTGTAGAAGGCATGCGCCAGCGTGCCCATGACAAACGCGGTCATGCCAGCTTGGTGGGGCACGGCAAGCAACGCCACCAACACGCCTAACCATGCGGTGGTGGAATATGCCAACAGCCCCTTGAGGTCGTGCTGTTTGATTGCCAGCACCGCACTGACCAAGAAGGTAGTCAGCCCCACCACCTGCAAGCCCACTTCCCATAGGGCGTGCTGATGCAAAAGCGGATACAACCGCGCCAACAAATACACTCCAGCCTTAACCATCGTCGCAGAGTGAAGGAAAGCACTGGCAGGCGTGGGGGCGGTCATGGCGTTGGGTAGCCAAAAGTGGAAGGGGAATTGCGCACTCTTGGTCATGGCACCCAAGCCGATCAACAGCAGGATTGCTCCATACAATGGGTTAGCTTCTAATTGGGACAGTTGCAGGAGCGTGGCATAGTCAAACGAGACCACGCCATTCACCTGATGGTTCACATAGCCCATTAGTAAAATCCCCCCCAGCAATGCCAACCCACCGCCCCCCGTCACCACAAGGGCACGGGTTGCACTGGCACGCGCGTTCGGGTCGGTCTTGCCATAGAAGCCAATCAGCATGAAAGAGGTGATACTGGTGAGTTCCCACATCACAAACATGAATAGCAAATTACCAGCCAACACCAGCCACAACATCGCCCCACTGAACGCGCTCAACCACACGCTGAAGCGCGTATGCTCGCCGTCTTCCTCAAAGTAGAAGTGGGTATAGATGAAGATGACCGTGCCAATGCCACTCACGATCAGCCCGAACAAAAGCGAAAGCCCATCCAAGTAGAGTGAGACGCTCAAGCCTACGGCGGGCACCCAGTCATATACGGGGAGAACGTGGGGGGTGTCGGCATCAAGCAGGGGAAGGTTGAGCAAGAGGGCAACGAAAATGCTTGCCATCATCCCCGCCGTCAAGACGGTTTGCACGCGACGATCAAGGCGGTTGCCGAATATTGCCAACCCAGTGGAAACTAGAAATGGGAAGAACATCAACCAGATTATCATCAGGGTATCATCGTCTTTCATTCATCTGTCAACAGAAAGGAGTTACCCGTTACACGACGGTATAAACGCATTCCTAATCATCAGGATTGTAACACGTATTGGTATAGAGAAAGCTGATAAGGCGCGATTCTTAGGGGTTGTTTACTTTCACTAAATCCACCCTTTACCCTCTTTATCATGGGCGATTCCTTTGTATATTGTGCATGACTCACCCACAAATTTCACAAGTTTTTCAAGGAGAATTAGCATAAGATCGCTATAATCGTTGCCAGAAGATTGAGTGAACGATAGGGAAAGGTGCATCATGTTTGTTGGGGATTTAATCGGAAAACGGGCATTGTACTCCCCGAACGCGCTGGCGGTGGTGGATGCCAGCCATCCCAGCCATCCCCATTACACCTACGCCCAGTTGAACGAACGCGCCAACCGTTTGGCGTACTGGCTACGCTTTGAAGCCGGCATCATGAAGGGGGATCGGGTGGCAATCTTGGCACACAACAGCGTCGCCTATTTGGATGCGTTCTTCGCGTGTAGCAAGATTGGGGCAATCTTAACCTGTTTGAACTGGCGGTTACATTGGCAAGAAACCCTCGAACTCATCCACCACACCCAACCGCGCGTGTTATGCTTTAGCCAAGACTTCAGCGATGCCGTCCTACACATCAGCGACCTCGCTTCATGCTTAGAGGAATTCATCAACCTAGATGAGGTGGAGGCTCACGATGAAGACATCTTCACCCCGTATCATGATCTGCTGTCCTCTGTGCCACACTTCCCCGTCTTGGAGGATGGCTTAACAGATGAAGACACCGCCTGCCTGCTGTTCAGTGGAGGCACGCTCCATGCGCCCAAACCCGTCCGTATTAGCCACCGCATGATTGCATGGAACGTCCTCAATACCGTCTTGCATGATTTACGGGTGGGAGATGTCACGGTGAATGTGTTCCCCATGTTTCACAGTGGGGGGCTTTTGGTGCATACCCTCCCCTTGTTGATCTTGGGCGGGACGGTGATCTTACCTCGCAAGTTTGATGCCAGTCACGTTGTAGACCTGTTAGAACGCTATCGTTGTACAGTATTTGCGGCAGTGCCTACCGTCTATCAACGCTTGCCAGAAACCCCACACTGGGACAACGCCGTCCTCAGCAGTTTGCGCTACGCCCTCAACGGGGGCGCACCGCTGGCAGACGCGCTCATTGCTCGCTACCAACAGGAAAAGGGGGTGAACATTCGGCAAGGGTTTGGCACAACCGAGTTCGGACCCGGTGCCTTCACCCTCCAAAGCGACACCCCCACGCCTTCACAGAGCATCGGTCGCCCGTCATTCTTCACTGATGCGCGAGTGGTCGATGTGCATAATCAAGCCCTGCCCCCTCATCAAGTGGGAGAGTTAGTCGTGCGTGGGCGTGCCATCACCAGCGGATTCTATCCTGCCCAAACGGAGCCACTCGATGAGGAGGGGTGGTTTCATACAGGGGAACGTGCCTATTATGATGAAGCGTTCTACTTCTATCTGCTCACTCAAGACGGGCAACCAACGCCAAACTTAAAACGTTTGGGGAATCCATCCGTATCTTTATAGTGTAATCGAGTGAGAGGGAGATAACATGTTAGAAGCAATTGAGTCTATGCCCTTTATATTCCCCATTGCTTTCGCCTTGATGGGTTTTTTGGGTATGCTTGCCTTTGGGAAATTCGTTAGTGAGTTATTTAGGTTGGTGCAGGGGTTACAAAGTTATGGATGGACACCTGTCACAGCACGCCTAACGCGCCGTGAGGTTGTCTTTGAGAAGGGTGATTCTGACTTAGACACCTCAGATTACTATCATGTGTGCATAGACTATCAATATGAGATGCGCAACAACACCTACACCGCCCATCGCGTCGCCTTTGGATTGGGTGAATACTATACCCAAGAAAATCAGGCACAAGCAATGTTACAACTTGTCCCGTTAGCCCCCACGCTAACCGTCTATGTCAACCCCCTTTTCCCAAAAAGTGCCGTCATTCGTCGTGGGCGAGACCTCGATAGTTTTCTAGCAGAAGTGGCATGGCTAACTTTTTACGTTCTGGGTACCCTCATCTTCTATATCATCTATCGACAATTCTAAGCCCCACACTTGCACGCTACGCCGTGCTTTGACACAATCCCCTACACTGTTCTGTAGGGGATTTCCACCATGCACATCCTTAAACTTTCGCAAGTCTCGCTTAGTTTTCCCAACCGCGCCCTGCTCCGTGCGGTGAATTTGGATATTGATAGTCGCGCACGCATGGGGTTAGTCGGGGCAAACGGATGCGGAAAGTCCACCTTGATGAAGGTCATTGCCGAGCAGATCAAGGCGGACAGCGGAGTCATTCAGCGCGTGGGGCAGGTTTCGGTGGGGTATCTTCCACAGGATATTGAGCTAGAGGCAGACCAAACCGTCTTAGAAGCCGCTTCTGTTTTCCCCCCCAAGTTAGCCGAAGTCGTCCGAACGTTGACCCACCTTGAGGAGCAAATGGCGGATCCATTGGTCTATGAGCATGAGCGCAAGTTGGCGCGAGTCATGGAACGCCACGAAGAAACGATTGCCGAATATGAGCGACTGGGCATTGCGGGGTTTGAATCGCGCGTGCGCCGTGTTCTCAATCAGTTGGGCTTCACCGAGTCCCACTTCACACTTGCCACTACCGCGCTGAGTGGGGGACAACGCAAGCTGATTGCGTTGGCGCGGTTGCTCTTGGAATCGCCGGATGTGTTGCTGTTGGATGAGCCGGACAATCACCTTGATATGGTAGCAAAGCATGAACTGGAGCAGTTGCTCAATGGCTATCTGGGGGCGGTGGTCATCATCAGCCATGATCGCTATCTGCTGGATGAAACCGTCAAGCAGGTTATCGAACTAGAGAACGGGCAACTCACGGTTTATAGTGGCAACTATAGCCAATATGCCATCCAGAAAGAACTCAACCAAGTTCGCCAACAGCAGGCATATATCACCCAGCAAAAGCAGATTACCAAGATTGAAGAGGCAATCAAACGCTTTGAGCTATGGGCAAAAGAGACCGAAGACCCACGCCACATCCGCCAAGCACGCAGCCGCCGTAAGATGCTGGAGCGCATGGAAGCGGATGGCGAGATCATCGAACAAGTTCGCCAGCGTCGGTTGATGTTGCTCAAGTTGGAAGGGCAACGGGGGAGTGAGATCGCGCTTCGCTTGCGTGATGTCGCCGTTGCCTTTGATGACAACCCCCTCATGCTAGACATTCACCTAGAGATCCGTCATGGGGAGCGCGTGGGTTTAATCGGCAAGAATGGGGCGGGGAAGTCCGTCTTGTTTCAACTGGTCTTGGGGCAACTTGCGCCTACGTTGGGCACGGTGCAAGTGGGCAACAGCACGCGCTTGGGTTACTATGCTCAAGAGCATCAAACGTTAGAGCCGTTCCTACACCAAACCCCAATCGACTTCATTCAAAAACACCACGCCATGAAGGAAGGGGAGGTCGTCTCGCAATTGCTTAAGTTCGCCTTCAGCTACAATCAAACTCGCCAAGCCATTGGCACGCTCAGCGGTGGCGAACGTAGCCGCCTGCAGATGTTGCACATCATGCTCCAACGCCCCAACCTGTTGATCCTTGATGAGCCAACCAATAACATGGACATTCAATCGGTGGAGGTCATGGAAGAAGCGATTGAAGATTTTGATGGGGCGGTCTTTGTCATTTCGCACGATCGCTACTTTTTGGATCGGGTGGTAGAACGGCTATATGAACTACGTGATGGAAGCATTCACAGTTACATCGGGGGTTATAGTGACTACCTTGACCGCCAGAAGATGCCCCCTCCCAAGAAGCTATCCAAGTAGGTAGCACCCATGATTTAATGATTGTTTAACATCACAAACATTAGAACAAAAGTATAATGAAATTATGTTCTTATTTAGAACACTTGACTTATAACAGAGAGGATTCATCATGCCCATCACCGCCAAAATTGTTCCGTGTTTGTGGTTTCATTTCAATTGTGAAGAGGCAATACAGTATTACGTTTCGGTCTTTAACGGCGCACCCCACAGCGAAAATAACTCTCAGATTACTTCTATTCAGCGATATGAAAGCGACATGAATACTCCCTTCAATTCGCAAATGGTGGGGAAAGTGATCGCCGCTGATCTTGTTTTGGCAGGGCAAAAGTTCAGGGCGTTTGATGGGGGGAACTTGTTCACCTTCAATGAGAGCATCTCAATGGTTGTGGATTGTCAGGATCAAGCGGAGGTGGATTACTTCTGGGAGAAGCTCTCTGCTGTACCGTCATCAGAACAATGTGGATGGTGTAAGGATTCGTTTGGGCTATCTTGGCAAATCATCCCCAAACAACTAGGGGAGTTGATGAGCAATCCCGATCAAGAAAAATCGTCGCGCGTGGTGAATGCTATGCTACAGATGAAGAAGATCATCGTGGCAGACTTGGAACGTGCTGTTCAAGATTAGCCAGACATAACAAAAATCACCTATCAAACCTGTGTAATTGATGACATTTGTCTTGGTGAATAAGTTGTATAATTGTTTAAGGTAGCATGAATTATGAATGTCGCCTTAAGCGTTCGTCAACATTATTCACGAGGACAGCATCATGGAGCGTTTCAAAGTTATACAAATTGGGTACGACCTCACCTCTAAGCTCTCCGCCTATCGTGCCATCGAAGAGCTAGAACGTGAAGGTTGGGTACGTCAGCCAGATTGTGGAAGCTATAGCAATCGGCTATATGCGCAAAGCACCGAGTCGTTCATCATCTTGATTCATCCCGAACAAGATGGGGGAATGTCACATTCCTATCGGGCTACAGCGTAAAAGACATCTCATTTGGATAAAGTTCATGTAACAATGATTTTAGAATATCAGAGCGAGTGACAATCCCGATGACCGTTTCTCCACGGATGACAGGCAAACAGCCAATGCCATAGTGAAGCATGAGTTTGCCTGCCTCCCAAACCGACATGTTCGGCTCAACCACAATCGGCGCAAAGGTCATTGCCGAGCGCACCGTGCGCTCTAAGGCTGCCAGCTGGGCAGGTTGATGATCGAGGGCGGCAATGTTGAGCGCGTGCCGAATATCGCGCTCGCTCAAAATGCCAATCAAACTCACATCCCGATTGGTGACAGGTAAATGATGAAACCGCCCCTCGTGCATCACTTTAAGGGCTTCATGTAGGGTTGTATCCACACTAACAGTAATAGGGTATCGCGTCATAATTTGGTGAACGAGCATGGATAATGGCTTTCAGTTGTGCTAGACGATAGCACTATCTTACAAGCACTCTATGGGGTTGTGGTCTAGTTGTTAGCATGACAAACGTCATAACCTACCTAGAAACGGTGGGCAGGCGCAACAACAACTCTGTGCCGTTTCCAATAACAGACCGTATCACCACCTCTCCACCATACGCCAATGCTCGCCGTTCCATGTTAGATAAGCCTAGCCCACTCTGTGAACGCACTTGCTCATCATCAAAGCCAGTCCCATTATCTATTAAGCGGAACTCAATCCACCCTTTGCGTTGTTCAACGGTGATCTGGAATTGTGTTGCTTGAGAGTGGCGGGCAACGTTGCTAACTGCCTCGTTCAAAATATGGCACACGCCTTCGGCAACGGCGGGGGTGAATGGCGCACGGATAGCAGGGCAATCCAGCGTAACGGCAACGCGATCCGCTAAATGAAAGCGTTGGATAATTTCTTCAAGCATGCCATTCAACGGATAACTGCTGTAATCCTGTAAGAGGATATTCATGATGAAGTGGCGAATTTGTTCGATGGCATCGTTCAAGCCACTCACCACCGTATCTAGCTCGCTAGGTGGGACGGTTTCCAACTGACGCATCAATTCAACGTGCATCCCCAGCGCGTACAACGATTGAATCACCCCATCGTGTAGCTCCATGCGGATGCGCTCGCGGTCTTCTAGCAGGGCAAGTTTATTCCGTTGTTGGTTGACCTCCACACCACTGATTGCCAACGCCGCATAGCCTGCCAAAATCTCAATGATCCATTGATCTTCTTGGGTGAAGGGTTGCCCGTCCTCGCGGTTACACAAGTAGAACGTGCCAAACAATTGCCCACCTACCACAATCGGCACGCCTAACAACGATTGCATCGGGGGATGGTGCGCGGGAAAGCCACTGGAGCGTGGGTTATCCGCCATATTATTTAGGCGGATGGTTTGCCGTTCAGACATGATCGCACCGAGTAACCCCTTGCCAACAGGCAAATGTCCAATCGCTTTGATCTGTTCATCTGAAATCCCCGCCACCTTAAACATGTACAAGCCACCTTTATCGTCGGGTATCCCTAAAGCGGCATAACTTGCCCCCACCAATTCACGGGCAACGTTCACAATGTGTTGAAGTGCCTCTTCTAGCTGTGGGGATTCGGCGGCGCGGATAACCGCAACCGTAATTTGGTTGAGTTTGCTGATGATTGTTTCCATAAGTTTACGATAAATGTCATATCTCAAGGGTGAAATTCTTCATAGCGTTCACTATACAACGTCCCCTATAATCATCGTATAGTGTAATTATCAGTTTTTATCATGATTGGTGGCTTCATGGCTTCTAACGTTCGTATCCTAATTGCAGATGACCACGCTGTTGTACGTGCCGGACTGAAGGCATTGTTAGAACGTCAGTCAAATTTGAAGGTGATTGCTGAGGCAGGCACGGGGGAAGAAGCCGTGAACTTGTGCAAGGTGCATCAGCCAGATGTAGCGGTATTGGATGTGCGCATGCCGGGCATCTCTGGCATAGAAGCGTGTCGCCAGATTGGCACCATTGCCCCCAATACCAAAGTTATCATCTTGACTTCGTATGCAGAAGATGAGTTGTTGCTTTCCGCCATCCAAGCTGGGGCGGTGGGGTACATGCTCAAGCGCATTGGGGATCAAGAGTTGGTGCGTGCGGTGGAGCGCGTCAGCCGTGGCGACGGCATCCTAGACCCCTCCATGACCGCCACCATCTTTAGCGAAGTGCGACGCTCCGCCCAAAACCAATACATTGACGCTTTCAAAGAGCTAACCCCTCAAGAACTGTCGGTGTTAAATCTGGTTGCACAAGGCAAAACCAACCGCCAAGTTGCCATCGAATTATTCTTAGGAGAGGGCACCGTGCGCAACTACGTGAGCAGCATCTTCACCAAGATAGGGGTATCGAACCGTGCCGAAGCCACCGCTTACGCCATCAAGCACAATATTCAAGAAGTCGTCTCCAACAGTTAGTCTGTTGCACCCAGCGCGTCCACAATGGGCAACCCTGCCAACGCCATAATCCGCAAGGCGTTGGTGGTTGTTCCCGCCCCCTCGCGCAAGCGATAATCAAAGATCATGCGTTGATCTTGCACCTCATCCCGAAAATGCACATTGCACATGTGCGCTTGTGTGGCAACAAATTCTGCCAGCAAGAGATCATGCGTGGTGATGAAGCCGTAAGCGTTGGGATGTGCCACCAAGGCGCGGAGCAAATCACGTGCGCCTTGCAACCGCTCTTGATTGTTCGTCCCCCTAAAGACCTCATCAATCAGGTAGAAGATCGGTTCGCCCTGTTGCACCCTGCTATACAACTGGCTGAGGGCTTGTACTTCGGCATAAAAGTAGGAGATGCCGTGTTCTAAATCATCGCTCACACGGATCACGCTCATCACGTGAAACGCCCCCACGCGCAATTCCTCCGCACATACCACTGTGCCCGCATACGCCAAACACAAGTTCAACCCGATGGCGCGTAAGAGCGAGCTTTTGCCCGACATGTTCGAGCCTGTCACCAAGTGCAAGCGTCGCTGGGCATCCACTTGTAACGCATTGCCCACTCGCGCGGATGGGGCAATCAGGGGATGGGCAAGATTGACGGCGTGCAATGCCGAGTTGCTGTCTTGTTGAAAGGTGGGGAAAGGGTAAGTTGGGTTGAGCCACGCGAAGTTAGCCAGACTGCTCATCACTTCGGCATGATGCCACGCTTGCAACCAATGGGGCAAGCGATTGTGCAATTGAGCGCGTTCGCGTTCCAGCAACCACGCCACAAAATAGTCATACGGCACGAACAGGTTGAGGGCAAGCCATACCAACGGGTTGCCACGCAAACTAGCGAGCGAGAAAACCAACGTGGTGCGTTGTAAGTGGCGCGTGGGGGAGTCGTGCAGGATGGGGGAAAGGCGCGTTTTGAGGCGTGGCATCCGTTGATAGGAGGTGCGTTCCAAAAAGGTGAACACGCGCTCATACAAACGTAGGCTACTCAACAACGTGGCGGCATCCTCAAACAGATTACCCAACCGATACACCCTCACCGCGTAATGAATGACATACGCCAGCCACCCCACCGCCGCCACCCCACGCGGGACAATGCCCATCCAAGCCAACGCCAATACCAACACATTAAGCGTTGCCTGTATTCCCAACACCCACCCCACCGCGTTGCTGGTCAGGCGTTCGGAATGGGTTAGCCACGCGCTCACCTGCTCATCCGATGGAGTAATGAGCGTCGGGTCTTGGCACAAGCTACCCACTAGCCATAGCTTATGACGGAAGCGCACTTGTGGCATCAGCTCCTGTACATCCGCTTGACGCTCGGCACGGGTGTTCAAGTCCGCCTGCCGAAGCACCTCGCGCAATTGATGATGGGCGGTTTGGGTAGTGGTGGTATCTAACAGGCGATGCAACTGGGGCAAGTCACAATCACGCTCTAGTGGGGTCAATTGTTTGAAGGGATGGGGAGAGGTGGGGATGTGTGCCCAGTCGTGGGTGGCACGCGCCAACTGTGCGCGGTAGTGGGTGAGATATGTCACCACCGCTTGATGGCGCGTTTGTAAGTAGCGGTGGTGATTCCACACCCACACAAACATCATCACCAATGCCAGCGAAATAACGGATTGCCATGCGTTCGCGGTGAACCCATCCACCATCATTGACAATATGAGCAACCCAAACACCCCTAGACGCACGCTAGAAAAGCGACCGTCTAAGTTATGCAGTCGCCGTTCTAGCGTGGTGTAACGCTGGATATTATTTTGTAATAGCGAATGTCTCATTCAACCTGCTGTGATATTGAACCATCTTTGCCTTTGTTCATTTTAATGGCTATTCGCATCACTTCAACCGCCTCTTCTAGCGTGTCGTAGATTGTCATGTCATAGGCAGTCCCACGATTTAGCATGGTATCGCGGTACATCTTGATGAAAGGGGACGATCCCACAAACGCCAACATGGCGATACGCTCATCATGCACCGAGCCGGGGCGGTCTTGGCGTGCCTCCTGCATGATGTGAAGCATGTCGCTGAATGTGGTTTCTAGGTTGCGCACGTCGGCAATGATATAGATCGGCTCGCCAAGTTCTTCAATGTAGTGGGCGTTCATATCTAAGGCATGTCGAAAAACTTCATTGTTCAGCTTACCCTGATAGGTAAACAAAATAATCGGTTCAGTAGCCGTGTAACGTTGTGATTCAAAACCCATAATGTTGTCCTCGATGTTATACGATTATGTTATGACTGGGATAAGGTCAAGGGTAGGGACAGAACAGTCCCAAATAAGCGACTGCCTGTGATGATGATATTAAAGCATAGCATCTACCAATAACACTTCCGACAATAGTTACAAAAACGCTTTTACATTCTATCATGATCTATTATTGCAACATGATGATAAATTGTGACATCTTTGTAATATCAAGGGGCAAGTATCTTCCATTGCGTGGCTTCAGCGGGCTTGAAGTTTGGCGTTGAGGGATGGGATAGATTGAATAATTTGTATGAATTGTGGGATGAATTCTGCCACTACAATGGGCTTCTTGATGCACACATCAAAAGGATGGGTGGCAACCGCGTTCAAATCATCAAAGTTACTCATTGCTGTGAAGGCGATGATGGGAATATGTTGGGTGGAAGTTTCGGTACGCATTGCTTGTGCAAATCCCCACCCGTCCATATTGGGCATGAGAACATCGGTAATCACAAAGTCAGGGTGGCTATGCTGGATGGACTTCAAAGCCTCCTCTGCCCCTTCAAATGCTGTCACCTCCACCCCAACCGCTTGTAAGAGCCGCCGAATAATTTGGAGGTTGTGTGCCTCATCATCAATTACGGTAGCTGTAAAACCTTTCAAGACTTTATTAGGCATCTTTAGTCGCGCCTCATTCTATGATGTCGTATGATCGTTACAAATCGTTATGTTGATATTATGCAACAATGCGTTACAAAACGTAAATACTGGTGACAACACCTTTAACGAATTATTTATGTTTACGTTTAATAGAAGGCTTAACGCGCTACTGGATTTCAGTCTTGTTGGGGGTGGTGGTAACTTTGCCACGTGCGTCAAGGCGAATGGGCGTGCCTATGTGAACATCTGTTTGCGCCCAAGTGCGGGCAAACAAGCGCGTGCCGTCCTGCAATTCACACTGTAGCATCTGGTAGAAGCCAAAGAACTGGATGCCAATCACTCGCGCGTTGGCTTCGCCGTGCAGGCTCACACGCACGGACTCTGGGCGCACCAACACGCACACCCGCCCATGATCGGGACGGTATAGCTCCAGCATCCCCAGCGCACAATCCACGCTGTCACCGTGAGCCACCCCATCAAGTAAGTTGACCTCTCCCAAAAATTGCGCCACCGCCAAAGAGTTGGGTTGTAGGTAAACCTCTTGGGGCGTGCCCACTTGTAACACTTGTCCACTTTGCATGACCGCGATTTGATCTCCGATAGCCATCGCCTCTTCTTGGTCATGGGTGACGAAGACGGCGGTGGTATGGGTTTGGTGGAGGATGCGACGCACTTCTTCGCGCATGGTTTTACGCAAGGTGGCATCCAAGTTAGAGAAGGGTTCATCTAGTAGGATCACCGATGGACGAGCTGAAAGCGCACGTGCCAGCGCAACACGCTGTTGTTGCCCGCCAGAAAGTTCGTGAGGGAAGCGTTTGTCCAGCCCTTCTAGCCCCACCAAGTGCAATAGCTCCGCTGTGCGCTCGGCTTTTTGGGCGCGTGTAGCATGATGCAACGGAAAGGCGATATTGTCAGCAATGGACATGTGCGGAAAAAGGGCGTAATCCTGAAAGACCATCCCAAGCCCACGCTTCTCTGGCTCAACCCACCGCCCTTTAGCAAAGACCACCTGCTCATTCAGGGTGATCTTTCCACCTTCTGGCGTGTCTAAGCCGGCAATCAAGCGTAGGAGGGTGGTTTTGCCACAGCCACTTGCCCCTAGCAACACCAAAATATCACCGCTCATCACGGTTAAACTCAATTGACGAACGGCTTCAACCCGTCCAAATGTTTTATAAACTTCGTTTAGCTCAATGGCTTTCTTCTTCAAGTTGTTTGCTTTCTCCAACACGCATGAGCAAAAAGACCGGCAACAATCCGCTCACTAAAATGGTCAGTGATGGAATGGAAGCGGACTGCCAGAAACCTTCATTGCTCATAAAATATGCCCAAATCGCCAAAGTGTCCATCCCGAACGGGCGCAACAATAGCGTAGCAGGCAATTCTTTTAGCACATCTACGAAAATTAAGATACACGCCGCCACCATGCCTGAACTCAACAGGGGGAGGTGAATGCGCGTGAGGATGCGCCACGAAGAGGCGTGCATAGTGCGGGCTGCTGCTTCCATGTTGGGGGTGATCTTCTGCATGTTGGACTCCATACCATTATAGCCGATGGACATGAAGCGCACCACATACGCATAGACCAGCGCGGCAATCGTCCCAAGCAACAGGGTAGACGGATCCGTGCGGTTGACCATGCTGTTAAACCAACGGGTTAAGTCGCCATCAATTGGGCTAATTGTCACCAAGACCCCAGTGGCAATAACCCCGCCGGGGAGGGCATAGCCGAGCGTCGCCAAGAGGGGCAATCGCCGTAGCCAGCGTTGTTGCGCGGTGAACATCCGCCCCAAGCTGACAATCACCAATGCCACCAACACGGTCAGCACGGCGGCTGTGGTGGCTAGGGCAACCGAATTGCGCAGATAGGTGGTGAAGACTTCTTTCCATAAGCCGACGGATGGGTCTTGCACTTCTTGGATTGCCCACGCCACCAGTTGAAACACGGGCAACACAAACGCCACGCCGATCAATGCCACGGATGCCACTACTGCTATCGCTTGCTTAACCCCACCCAAGCGCACACGCTTCAAGCGACGGCCGCGAATGCCTTGTTGGATGTAACTTGCCTGTCCGCGTAGGGTGCGTTCGATCACCATCAATACCAGCGCGAGTAACAAGAACAACGCCGCCACTTGAATGGATTGCCCACGTTGCCCCCCTTGATTCCACAAGACCACCACGCGCTCGCTCAAAGTGGGATAGCCAAAGAAGCTCACCGTCCCGTAATCGGTCATTGCCTCCATCATCGCCAACAACACCCCCACCGCCAGCGATGGACGCGCCATCGGCAAGACCAAGCGCATGAAGGTTTGCAAACGGTTGAAGCCACACAACCGCGCCATCTCAAAAGTGGAGGCGGCTTGGTCACGGAACGCTGCCCGCGCCATGATGTAGACATACGGATAAAGTACCAGCGACAGTACGAGCATCAACCCAAGCGGAGAGTGAACTTTAGGAAACCATTCACTTGTTCCAAACCACTCGCGCAGGGCGGTTTGTACCCCCCCGGCATATTCAAATGTTGCCACAAACACAAATCCCATGATGTAACCTGGGATTGCCAATGGGAGCAAGAACGCCACTTCAAACCACCTGCGCCCCCAGAAGTCATACATCGTCACCAACCAAGCGAAAGCCACCCCCAATACGCCCGTCCCAATCCCCACGCCAACCACCAAGCGGATGGTATTCCACAACACGCGCGGTAAATAGGTACTCCACATGTGTTGCCATAACGCCACGTCCAACGTGAGCATATCGAAGAGCAACGCGCCCAACGGCAACAACACCAAAGCGACGGATAGCAAAAGCAAAGACACCGCGCCTATAGGCATACGGTGTTGGTGAAAGGGAGGACGCGCAAGCATGAAATTGCTCCAACGCGGAGAAGGCGTATACAAAAGGGGATGTGATCTTTCTGCCAAAGTTAACGCTCCTTTAAGCGTAGTCGGACGGGCAATTTTTTGCCAGTCCGACCCATACCAATGGATTAGTTTTCGGTGAAACCAAAGCTGGCTTCGTCTAGCAATTCAATTGTGCGTGCCTGTAAGTTGCCATATTCCCACAACGGATAAACCGTATCGAACTTGACTTCTCCCCATGATGCTAAAGTGGGGTGTAACTCCGCTTCGGGATTCACGGGGTATTCATAGTTGCTTCCCACGAAGGCTTCTGGGTTGCTCCCTTGCATCTCTAGTTCACTCATGAACTCGACGAAGCGCACCGCATTGTCATAGTTGGCGGCATTCACCACCACGCCCGCACCATTCACATTGAAGAACGTCCCGGTTTGATCTTCGCCTTGTTGCATGAAATGAATGCGCACCGCATCATAGATTGCTTTGTCGTCATTAGAGCCATTCGCCAAACGTGCGAGATAGTAGTGATTGACGAACGCCACATCACATTCACCAGCGGCAACTGCGGTGATGATGCTGGTATCGCTGTTGATGTAACGGGTGATATTGTTGGAAAGATCGCTAAATGCGGAGAGGGAGGCTTCTTCGCCAAGATGGAACACAAGGCTACTCATCAAGGCGACGGTATAAGTGTGGGATGCTGGGCGCATGCAAACGCGATCTGCCCAAGCTGGGGTGCCCAAATCGGCATAGGTTTGGATGCTGGCAAGTTCGTCTTCGCTGACGTTGCTGGGGTTGTAAACCAACGTGCGCACGCGCTTGCTCAAGCCATACCAATAGCCTTCAGGATCACGCAGTTCAGCAGGGACGTTAGCATCCAACACATCGGATTGGATGGGTTGAAGCAACTCACGTTGTGCCGCCAATTCCAACACCCCAGCATCAATCGCCAAGAAGACATCTGCCACACTACGCCCGCCTTGGTCAACTTCGGCGGTGAGGCGTTCTAGCAAGTCGTTGGGCGTTCCAGCAGAGACGCGCACTTCAATGCCGGTTGCTTCTTGGAAAGCAACGAAGGGGGCTTCCATCGTGCCATAATGGCGAGAAGAGTAGACATTCAAAACGGGTTGTTGTGCGTATGCCAACATGGGCACGGAAACGGCAAGCAAGAGGGTTGCCAACAGCATAGAACGGATGAACTTATTGAACATTCAGAAACTCCTGAATTGATTTTAGGAATGGGTAAATGGGATGCTACGTATCATCACGGGGTATCATGGCAGGTTTGAACGGGCGTGTCTACGAATGGGGTCAAGTCAAAAGTTGCATGACACACAGAATCATGATGAACGCGCCTATCACCTTAAGGTTGCATGAAGGCATAGATATGTTTAACACGGGTTAACTTTTTCGAGTGGATGAATGCTTTAACAATGTTAGCCATCACCCACACACCTGAATGTGGTATCATCACAAATATTGTTGAATGGCAAAACAAATTAGGCAAATATGTCTTCTTCAACCCAACCTAACAAATTGAATCAACTGGTGATCTTTCCGAAGATCACCCTATCACCATTCGCACGCCCCAACCGTGCGCTCATCCCCTTCAGCAAAAACGGGCAACTCATCACCCAACTGACCCCATTAGACCCAGATAAAGCCCGCATCCAAAAGCTCAACCAACGTTTCGTAAATACCTTTAACGCAGCCGGCACAGGGATTATCTTGGCAGTCGTAGTGGCTCCTGTCTTGCCCGCCATCAATATTTTAGTGGTCTTGCTGTTGTTATACGCGATGCGTATTTCCGCCCAAAACGCATGGAATGCCCTCCGTCAGGGTAAACCCAGCGCGTACCAACTGACTATTATCTCCTTTATGATGGTGCTACTCAGTGGTAACTTGGTTATGGCAGGCGCATTATCATTCATCGCTTCGTCCGCGATGATATTAACTACGCGCGTGAAGGGTGCCACCACCAATCAAATTGTGGATATGTTCCGTCAACAGGCACGTTTTGTTTGGGTGGTGACGGAAGACGGCGAACGCTTGAGCATCCCCATTTCTGCGGTACAAGTGGGGCAGGTGGTGGCGGTAGACACGGGGCAGACCATTCCCGTTGATGGAAGCATCATCATAGGGCATGCGTCAATTGACCAGCACATGCTCACGGGGGAATCTCAACCATCTGAAAAGGGTGTGGGTGAGGCGGTCTATGCTTCTACCAGCGTATTGTCTGGGCAAATATTTGTGCGCGTGGAAAAGACTGGCAACGAAACGACCATTGCCCAAATTGGGCAAATCCTCAACAAGACGCTCGGATCAAAAGCGGATGCGCAATTATGGGCGGAAGATGTGATTGATAAGAGCGTCATTCCATCCTTGCTGATTGGGGCAGCACTCCTGCCGACCTTTGGTTATACTGCCGCCACCGCCTTCCTATTCGCCCATCCCAAGATGAAAATGCCCATGTTAGCAGGAACGGCTGCGCTGGGATCATTTTATATCCTGTCCGATCAAGGTATTCTGGTGAAGGATGCCCGTGCCTTAGATTTCTTACGCGCAGTGGATACAGTGGTATTCGATAAGACCGGCACCCTCACCCTCAACAAGATGGAGGTGGCGGATATTCACACCATAGCAGACATAGACCCCATGATGGTCTTGGCGTATGCCGCCAGCGCAGAGGTTGGTCAACCTCACCCCATCGCAAATGCCATCGTCGAAGCAGCCGAGCAAGCCAACCTGACGCTTCCCCAGATCGTTTCTGCCCGTTATGAAATTGGCTATGGGTTGGATGTTCAAACCGAAGCCTATCGAGTGCGGGTGGGTAGTTATCGCTTCATGGAGATTGAGCAGATTCCGCTTCCCCCCAACATTGAAGAAGCACTCGCCTATGCTAGTGACATTGGGCATTCGCTAGTGATGGTGGCGTTTGATGAGGTTTTGGTGGGGGCGTTAGAGATGGTGCCGATGGTGCGTCCAGAGGCGCACACGGTGATTGAGCAATTGCACACGCTGGGCATTGAACACACCTATATCATCTCTGGCGATCAAGAGGGACCAACGCGCAAATTGGCGCAGGAGCTGGGCATCGACCATTACTTTGCTAACACCCTTCCACAAGAAAAGGCGCACCTTATTGAGGAATTGGTAGAGGCAGGACGCATTGTGTGTTATGTGGGAGACGGCATCAACGACTCGATCGCACTAGGCAAAGCGCACATTTCGGTATCGTTGGCGGGTGCATCCACCGTTGCCAAAGATACGGCGCGAGTGGTACTCATGGGCGACAACATCGAGAAACTCCCCACGCTCTTCAAGTATGGCAAGCAATACGTGGAGACCACACGCCGGACGCTCATCTATTTGTCCATCATTAGTGGGGGGGCTATGCTCCTCGCGCTTGCGCCGTATGGCTTGGGCATTTCTATGGCATCCTACATTGTCAGTTTGAGCGGTGGGTTGGCGTTGGCGTTAGAGCCAGCGTGGAAATATTCACGCGAGAAAGCACAGGCAGAATTGGCAAGTGGAGAAAAGTTGCGACGTGCCTTGTTAGCAAGCAAGCAGACCTACTAATTGGTGAGGGTACAACGGGCGAGGGTTGCCTCTCGCCCGTGTAATGTGAAGGGATAGCTAGTCGTAACGCTGGGTGAGCATGTCCCCAAGTGTCTGCATGGCAGAGGTGATGACCTGTTCATCAAACATGGTGAAGTTTAAGCGCATGGTTGAAACGCCTTGCGCCTCATCAATGAAGAAGAATTTGCCCGGCACAAACGCAATCTTGTTCTCAATCGCCTCATAGTAGAACGCTTCCCCATCAAAGCCCTGTGCCCCTTCCACCCAAATGAACATACCCCCTTCAGGCTTCGTCCAGCGGAAGGACTTGGGGAAGAACTGTTCCAGCGCGTGGAGCATCGCTTCTTGACGGGGGCGATACAGACGGATGATCTTGGGAAGTTGTTCATCAATGTATCCGCCGATCAAATATTCTGCCGCCAATGCCTGCCCATAAGTGCTAGTGTGCAAATCCAACGCTTGCTTGGCAATGACCATCCACGGGCGCAAATCTGCAGGGGCAACGCAAAAACCAATGCGCAACCCCGGCGCAAACACCTTAGACAGTGTACTCACATACAACACATGATCGGGCGCGTAGGTGTAAAGCGGGGGAACAGGTTCGCCACGGAAGCGCAATGCCCCATAAGGGTTATCTTCTACCACTAACACGTTGTACCGCTGAATGATCTGTGCCACTTGGGCGCGTCGTTCTGCCGAAAGCGTGCGCCCGGTTGGGTTTTGGAAGGTCGTCACCATGTAGATGAACTTGACCGTTTCCTGCGATAACACCGCTTCTAACGCTTCGGGCACGATGCCATCATCGTCAGTGGGGATGGAAAGATAACGCGGTTGATACGGGTTGAAGGCGGAAATCGCCCCCAAGTAACTGGGTGATTCCAGCGCGACCGCATCCCCTGGCGAGAGTAAAATCTTCCCGATGGTGTCTAGCACACTTTGCGATCCGCCATAGATGTGAATGTCACTGGGGTTGGCGTGAATGTTGGTTTGGGCAAGATAACTCACCAATGCTTCTTGCAACGGGGGAAAGCCCTCGGTGAAGTTATACTGTAGCGCGGTTGCCCCATACTTGTTGAGGACAACTTGGTTCAGTTCATACATTTCTTCTAATGGAAAACTTTCTGGAGCGGGTAAGCCACCAGCAAACGAAATCATACCCGGCTTGGAGATCACTTTCAAAATTTCACGGATGCCGTTTGCCTTCATGTTGGCAGTCCGCTCGCTCAATAAATGCGCAAATCCCATGATGTATCCCTACTGAATTGGTGATGAAGTGGGGTGAAATATACCCCATGCCGTATGCAGAAGGTAGGGGAGAGGCACCAGCGTTTGGGCAAATCACAACTTCAGGGTTGCCCTCTCACAGGGTTAGGATTAACGTCAAAGCAGAAAACTTCACTGAATACTAGGCAATCCACAACGTTATGAAAGCATTTCAAAATTGGCGTAGGCTAATGGGCTACCTGTTTCATTATCGCAGGTGGTTAATCTTTGCCCTCATTGGTTTGGTTGGGGGTAATGTGTTGGCAGTCGCAATCCCACAAGTGATCGGGCTGGTTGTTGATGTTGGCGTGGCAAGCGGGGATGTCCGCTTCATGATTCAAGCCTCCATCGGTATGGTGATGTTAGGCATTGTTCGGGGCGCGTCCGGCTTTATGGCACGCTACTTCAGCGAGAAGCTCTCCCATCATGTCGTGTATGACATGCGCAATAATGTTTACGAAAAGGTGATGAACCTCTCGTTTAGCTACCATGACCGCGCTCATGTGGGGACAATCGTCACCCGCGCGATCAGCGATGTGCAAGAGATTCAACGCTACTTTGCCAATGGGTTGGTGGACACCCTCAACATCACCTTCTTGTTCATCGGCACGCTGGCAGTCATGCTCTCGGCAAGCCCACTGCTCACCTTCGTGGCGGTGCTGCCGCTCATCCCGCTGGCGTTCACCTCGCGCACGTTTGCTATGGCGGTTGACCCCATCTGGCAGACTATCATGGAAGGAACGCAAGTCCTCAGCAATCACATTCAAGAGAACGCCATCGGCTCGCACGTGGTACGGGCGTTCGCACGAGAGGAACATGAGATTGATCGCTTCCGTCAGAACAACGAACACCTGTACCATCGCTTCATCCGCTTGATTGACCGTTGGTCAATGTTCTTGCCGTTGACCGCGTTCATTGCCGCCATCTCATCCATCCTATTGTTGATTGCGGCGGGGTGGTTGATGGGACAACCGAACAGCACGCTCACAGTGGGGGAGGTGGTCGCGTTGAATGCCTACATTTTGCAACTGGCGCAACCGTTGCGCTTCTTGGGCTTTTCTATTCTGTTGACCACCCAAGCCATTGCCAGCAGTGAGCGCGTGTTTGAAATCCTAGACGCGCCTATCACAGTTGAAAACAAGCCCGACGCACTCATACCCTCACAGATAGAGGGGCGTATCCGTTTTGAAGATGTTGGCTTTGCCTATGATGGTGAAAAATCGGTGCTAAAGCATATCAGCTTTGAGGCACAGCCCGGACAAGTGATTGGTATTGTGGGGGCAACCGGGGCGGGCAAGACTTCGCTCATCAATCTGATTACGCGCTTCTATGATGTCACCACAGGGAAGATCACCCTAGATGGGCATGACCTGCGCGATCTTGAACTGGGCAACCTACGCCGACAGATCGGCATGGTGATGCAGTCTAGTTTGCTGTTCTCAGAAACAATCCACGACAACATCGCGTATGGGCGAGCAGAAGCCACGCGCGATCAAGTCGTTGCCGCGGCAACCGCCGCCAATGCCCACCCCTTCATCAGCGAATTTGAGAAGGGTTACGATACGATGGTGGGCGAGCGTGGCGTAACGCTTTCTGGTGGACAGCGACAACGGGTTGCCATTGCGCGAGCATTGCTCATTAATCCGCGCATCCTCATATTGGATGATTCCACCAGTAGCGTGGACACGCAAACCGAGTTCCTCATTCAAGACGCGCTACGGGTGCTGATGAATGGGCGCACTACCTTCATCATTGCGCAACGGTTGACCAGCGTCACGCATGCTGATCTCATCTTGGTATTGGATCAGGGGGAGGTGGTGGAGCGCGGAACGCATGACGAACTCATCAAACACGGGGGCATGTACTATGACATCTACCGCTTACAGATGGAGGATCAAGACCGTCTACGCAAGGAAGCCTCTTTCGCTGGGGAATTAGAACTCACCCAAGCGGATTTGAAGCGCGAACAGACCGACTATGAAACCCTAGTACAAATCTTGAACGGAGTAAACTAGCCCACCATGTCAGATTATGTAGAAGATATTAAGACACGTGGATTTGATTGGGAAGTCACCAAGCGCATCGCCGCTTACATGATCCCGTATTGGCGCGATATGTTGGTTGCCGTGTTGGCGATGTTGCTCACGGTGGGGGCAAACGTTGCCACCGCGCCTTTGATTGCCTATGCTATTGATAGTGGCATTGCCAAAGGGGATTTCGCCCACGTCTTAGAAGTGACGTTGCTCTTGTTGGCGGTGCAAACGTTGGGCTTCTTGGGCTTCCGTATTCAACTGATGCACATGGCGCAAGCAGGGCAACACGTCCTGCAAAGCCTACGCGATGAGTTATTCGTGCATGTGCAATATCTTTCGATCTCGTTCTTCTCGCGTTATGAAGCAGGGCGGTTGATTGCACGGATCATCAGCGATGTGAACACCATCCGCGAGTTAATCAATTACGCGGTGGTAGGAACCCTGCGCGAGGTGCTAACGCTGTTTGGCATCATCATCGTGATGGCACGCATCAACCTTGCGCTAACCGGGGTGGCATTGGTGGTCTTGGTCATCCTGATGGTGATTGCCAATTATTGGCGCATTTATGCGCGTGATGCTTACCTGCAAGTGAGTGAGATCAACTCGCAGGTGAACGCAGAGCTTTCCGAATCGTTTAACGGGGTGCGCGTGACTCAAGCGTTTGGGCGACAGGCGCATAACTATGATCGCTTCCGTAGCACGTTCAACTTGCGCCTGCGTGAGGCATTCATGCAGGCAACGTTTGTTTCAGCATTGTTCTTCCCCAGTATCGAATTGGTGGGAGGGGTAGCGATTGGGGCGTTGATCTACTTGGGTGGTTCGCTGGTGCTGAACGATGTCTTGGATGTGTTCACGTTGTTAACCTTCATGCTGTACGTTGACCAATTCTTCTTTCCAGTGCGAATGCTGGCACAACGCTATAACCTCTTCCAAGCAACGATGGCAGCAGGCTATAAAATATTCCAAGTGATGGATTGGAAGATTGAAGTGAATGACCGCCCGAACGCCCAAACCCTTCCTCGCATCGAAGGGCATGTGCGCCTTGAGGATGTCAGTTTTCAATACGAACAAGATGGCGAGGCAATCTTACAAGGCATCAGCTTGGATGTTCCTGCTGGGCAGACTATCGCGCTGGTGGGGCACACGGGCGCGGGCAAGAGTACGCTCGTCAAACTCATCATGCGCTTTCATGATGCCACACAAGGGCGTGTAACCATTGATGGCTACAACGTGCAAGATGTGACGCAGGAAAGTTTGCGCCGACAGTTTGGGGTAGTGCTACAAGAAACGCACCTCTTCACCGGCACAGTAATGGATAACATCCGCTATGGACGCTTGAACGCCACCGATGAGGAAATCATCCTTGCCGCGCAGACGGTGGGGGCGCATGAGTTCATCATGCAACTGGAACACGGCTATCAAACAGAAGTGCGCGAAGGTGGCTCATTGCTTTCGATGGGGCAACGTCAGTTAATCGCCTATGCGCGGGCGTTGCTGGCAGACCCACGCATCTTGATCTTGGATGAGGCAACCAGCAACATTGACACCCAAACCGAGAAGATCATTCAAGCCGCGTTGGACAAAGTGCTAGAGGGGCGCACCAGTTTTGTGATTGCCCACCGCCTTAGCACGATCACCCGCGCCGATAGAATCGTGGTGATGGATCACGGGCGCATCATCGAGCAAGGAACACACGCCGAGTTACTGGCGTTGAAAGGCTTCTATCACCGCTTATACACACTGGCATAAGTTGATTTCATGACAAAACTAGATATGCTTACACAACGAATATAGATTTGTAAGCATATCTAGGACAAAAAAAATCGGGTGAAATACAGGGGCAAAAGCACCGTTTTAGGATGTCGTTTGCACTCAACAAATAACCCACCGATCAAACCCAATTTTTCTTGTTGAACACAACGAAGCGTGCAACTTTCTAACATCAAACCAGAGCATCTTTTCACATTGTTTCTATTTCAAACTCCTATGCGACTCCCCTACTTTCTGCCATGTGCGCCTGCTCCGCTGACCTCACGCTTGAGGATTTGGCACAATGAAGTATGCTTTTCACATTTTATGATGGACGTTTCATGATTGCACTTGGTTTATTGGGGGTGGCTTTGCTGGCAGGTGGAGGCTGGGCGCGTAGCCTGATGCGCTCTATCCGCGTTGTGCATCCGCTGCTCACCCTGTTGACCACCCTCGCGCTCAGTGTGGGCGGTGTGACAACACTAATGCTTTACATCGGATTGGGCAACCTGCCACTAGGGTTAGCCAGCGTGTTGCTTCCTTATATGGTGCTGATGGGCATCGGTTGGATTGTCCTATGGCGCACCGCCCCACCCACCCCATTGGCAACAGTGCGCGTGCCTGCGGTGTTTTGGTGGATCGCCGTCCCCGTTAGCATGGCGATTGTGTTCAACGGGCTATATTGGGGATTCTACCGTGATGATACCTTAGGGATTTACGCGCCCTTCGCCCAAGAGTTATTCCATACGCAACGGCTTATCCCTATCACGCCCCAGCGTAACCTGTATGAACTCTATCCCCAACTGGCAAGCATGAGCGCGGCATTGGTCTATTGGATGGCGGGCAACGCCTCCACCCCATTAGCCACGCTCCCGACTACCCTCTTGAGCATCGGAACACTGGGTGCTACTTACCTGCTGGCAGACCGTCTGCTAGGCAGGATTAGCGCGGTGGTGGCGGTATTTTGTATGGCAACCCTCCCCGATTTTGGGAACTGGGCATCCTCTGGCTATGTTGATTTGCCGATGGCGTTTTACTATACGTTGGGGATTGTGTGGCTTTTGGAGTGGGAACGCACGCAAAGCTGGCAAGCCGCGTTGATGAGCGGGCTACTATTCGGCTGGTCGGCTTGGACAAAGAATGCCGCGCTTGTGGCGATTAGCCTATTCTTTACATACACAGGATTTCTGTTAACGCAAAAGAAACTATCGCTTAATACTTGTGTGATAGCTTATAGTGCAGTCATGATTGTTGCTGCCCCTTGGTATGTACGAAACCTTGTGTTGGCAGGCACCTTAACACCGGATACCGTCTGGGCAGAGGATGCACAGCAGGGAATAAGAACCGTGTTTGCGCTGATTACCCTCCCCATCAATTATGGGATAATCGGTTGGATTTTGCAAGTCAGCGTGTTCTTCACTGGGTGGCAAGTTATCTTTCCAACCCATCCTTCTGTGTTCTATCCTGCCCAAAGAACCGCTTTGTTCTTGCTGTACTGGACAACCCCCTTCTTCATGTTGTGGTTGTTGTTCGCCAGTTATGATCCGCGCTTTCTATTACTGTACATCCCCCTACTCACCGTTATGGCGGGCTGGTTTTGCGAGATGTTATGGATCAAGTGGCTTCAATCATGGTATAGACGGATACCAATCAGTTGCTTTAAGCATCTCATCCCCTTGTGCCTCTTTGTAAGTTTACTCTTGTTTAGCATGTGGCATAGCATCGACTACAAACGGGCAATCCTAGATCAGCCTTTTGCATCTTATGACGACAAACGCACCTTCATTGAACACGAAACACACAGGAAACACAACGATGAGATACACAACCTCCACTAGCATTGTTAACATTGACCCCACCCACCCACAAGCTGACCTGCTCCAGCTGGCAGCAGAGGTGATCCAACGTGATGGATTGGTTGCTTTCCCCACTGAAACTGTCTATGGACTGGGCGCGAACGCACTTAGTGAAACGGCGGTAAAGCGCATCTTCAGCGCGAAGGAACGCCCCTACCATGACCCGATCATTGTCCACATTGCTGACATGGACGCGCTTCATCAGCTTGCCATCAACATTCCTGAGAAAGCATGGAGGCTGGCATACGCCTTTTGGCCGGGTGCGCTCACGTTAGTTTTAGAGCGTGCGCCCCACCTCCCTAGTATCTTGGCGCAGGATATGCCCACCCTCGCGGTGCGCATGCCCCTTCACCCAGTGGCACGGGAACTCATCCGCGTCGCACAAGTGCCCATTGCCGCCCCCAGCGCAAACCGTTTCACCCGTCCTAGTGCAACAACTGCTCAACATGTGGTGGAAGACCTGTTCAATCATGTTGATCTCATTTTAGATGGTGGAAACGCAACGATTGGTATCGAATCAACAGTGATCGACATGACGCAAGACCCACCCATAATCTTGCGTCCCGGTGGCATTCCCTTAGAGGACATCCACCAAGTTTTGAGTGAGGTAGAGTGGATGTTAAAGAACCCAAACGACGAAGACCAAACACCATCTAAATCACCCGGCATGTTAAGCAAGCACTATTCCCCCCGCGCCGAAGTGTTATTATTTGAAGGGGAGCTTAGCCGCGTGATAGAGGCAATGCGCCTGAAGTCCTTAGCGTTGCGCCAAGATCACAAGAGCGTTGGCGTGCTTTCCACCGATGAAGAAGCGCACTTCTTCATTGAGACTGGGGCACGGGTGATCTCGATGGGATCAACGCATGATTTAGAGCAAGTGGCGCATGTGTTGTTTCGTGCTATGCGCGTTTTGGATAACCAACACGTGGAGAAAATTTTGGTGCGGGGTTATGGGCAACAAGGCTTGGGCGCGGCAATTTGGGATCGCCTATTGCGCTCTGCTGAAGGCAAGGTCATTCATATTGAATGAGGCACATCACAAAATTGACACATTCCTTTCAGATCATATCGTGTAGGTTTAGTCACTTTTGGAGTATGATTAGCTTCATAGTCGTTCATATTAGATGACGTTACTGATGATGTCCGATAATCCCTACCGCTCAAGTACATCCGCCACCGCCCAACAACTGCTCTTAGATTTTGATGTTGCGGTGCTATTGCC
>JBMOEO010000024.1:0-41104 GCA_049318945.1 Phototrophicaceae bacterium
CCAAACCTCCTGTTTGCGTGGGTTTTGCGGTAAGATACCCTACGTCTAAGATCACACTTTTTACAAGGAAATAGTTTATCATGACCGAAGCACCCCAACCCCAACTCAACGGGGCAGAAGATGTCCTATGGGATTTGTCTATTTTTTATGATGGCTTAAGCGACCCACGCATTGAAAGCGACCTTGCCCAGCTTGACGCAAGCGCGAACGCCTTCGCCGAACAGTATCGCGGGCGCGTGCAGGCATTGAGCGCGGATGAACTTCACCGCGCGGTGGCGACGTTGGAAATCCTTTCTGACCAACTCTATCGCGTCTTTGCGTTCGCTCATTTGTCGTATGCCACCGACAGCAACAGCCCTGACTATGGCGCGTTCCTCCAGCGCGTCACCGAATATGGGGCAACCTTCAGCCAAACCTTGATGTTCTTCAGCTTAGAATGGCAAGCCGTCCCAGACGAACACGTCACCCAGCTATTGGATGATCCTGCCATTGGGAAGTATCGCCACTACCTAGAAGCGGAACGTCGCTTTAAGCCCCATATCCTGACGGAAGCGGAAGAGAAAATCTTGGTGGAATCGTCAGTGAACGGGCGTTCGGCATGGGTGCGCTTCTTCACCCAATTGACGGGATCGCTCACGTGTGTGGTGGATGGTGAAGAAAAGTTGTTCACGCTGGCACTGGCTGACATCAAATCTGCTGACCGCGAGCTACGGCGCAAAACCGCCGCCGCCATCACCGAAACCCTCCGTGCCAAGCGCATGGAACTAACCTTCATCTTCAATGTGTTGGCAGCGGATAAAGCCGCCATCGACCGCCTGCGCCAGTATCCTAGCTGGGTGTCGTCACGCAATCTGGATAACAAAGCACCTGATGCAGTGGTAGAAGCATTAGTAGAAACCGTCACGCGCAATTATGACTTGGTGGCGCGTCACTATCATCTCAAGCGCGTGTTGCTAGGCTATGATGAATTGTTTGACTATGACCGTTATGCCCCCCTCGTCCTAGATGCACAGGCATCTTCTGCCTTCTACACATGGGAACAGGCGCGTCAAATTGTGATTGAGGCGTTTGGGGCGTTTAGTCCTGAAATGGCACAGATCGCAGATCGCTTCTTTGCCGAACACTGGATTCATGCTCCCGTTGTGGCAGGCAAGCGTGGGGGCGCGTTCTCGGCATCTTGCACCCCTTCGTCTCATCCGTTCGTGTTGGTCAACTTCACCGGCAAAACGTCGGACATTTCCACCCTAGCGCATGAGTTGGGGCATGGCGTACATCAATACCTTGCCAATAGCGCACAAGGGCTGTTCGGTGCGGATACTCCCCTCACCACTGCGGAGATGGCATCCGTCTTTGGGGAGATGTTGGTCTTCCAAGATTTGATCCAACGTGAACCCAGCCGTCACACCCAATTAGCGATGCTCTTTGAAAAGGTAGAAGATACCTTCGCAACGGTGTTCCGCCAAACCAGCATGAATCGCTTTGAACACGCGCTTCATACTGCCCGCCGTGAAGAAGGCGAATTGAGTACCGAACGCATTAACGCGCTGTGGATGCAAACCCAACAAGCAATGTTTGGCGACAGCGTGACCATCGGCGAAGGTTATGCGCAATGGTGGAGCTACATCCCCCATTTCCTGCACACGCCCGGCTATGTGTACGCTTACGCCTTCGGTGAATTGTTGGTGTTGGCGTTGTTCAATTTGTATCGTGAGCGTGGCGCGGACTTTGTACCCCAATATATGGAAGTGTTGTCGAGCGGTGGGAACGACTACCCCGATCGCATTCTGGCGAAAGTGGGGGTAGACCTCAACGATCCGACTTTCTGGCAGAAGGGCATGGATGCCATCCGCGCTTTGATTGACCAAGAAGAAGAACTCGCTAAGGCGTTGTATCCCGAAAAATTCGCTTAACCCCGCCTTCCCCCACAGCGTAAACTGTGGGGGAAACCACACGCTTAATAGTAGAGATTCACGCCTGCTAGTTCGCGCTCACGTTTGTCCACATACGCGCTGACCGCCTCACTGATGCTTTCGTCTAGGGCGGGTGCTTCGTAGTGTTCCAAGACCGCTTCATAAACTTTGCTGGCACGCGCCGCCATATCTTGCGCTCCGCCCTTCTCCCATGTCTCATGGTTTTGGCGGTCGCCCAAGATCGGGGAATAGTATTCGGTGCTATACCGCGCTTGGGTGTGTGCGGTCTCAAAGTGATGTCCGCCTGCTCCCACTTTGGCAATGTATTCCAACGCCAACGTATCGCCATTGATCTGCACTGGCTCTAGGTATTTTTGGAACATGGCGAGGTTTTCAATGTCAATCATGATCTTCTCCTTGTTGACGGTCAAGCCACCCTCTAGCCAGCCAGTGGCATGTTGCAAGAAGTTGGCATGAGCGTTCATGGCAGGGAAGGTGCTCCACATGGTTTCTAGCATGGATTGGGCATCGGGCACTTTGGAGGTGTTAAGCGTGCCACTGCTACGGTAGGGCAATCCATAATGACGCGCCATCTGTGCGCTTGCCAGTGTTGCCCACGCGCCTTCGGGCATGCCGAAAGCCGGATTGCCGGAGCGCATATCAATGGGCGTAGCAAATCCTCCATAGATGCACGGTGCGCCGGGTCGTACCAATTGCGCCAAGGCGATGCCAGCGAGTGCCTCCGCGTTTTGTTGAGCAACCGCCGCCGCCATCGTGATGGGCGCAACCGCCCCTGCCAAGATGAACGGGGTGACGATCAGGACTTGGTTGGCACGTGCATAAGCGATGATGCCCCCACACATGCGATCATCCCAACGCAACGGGCTACCCGAATTGACGATGCCCCCCAAGACGGGCTGGTCAGATTGGGTGATGTCCTCCCCAAAGACCAACTTCATCATTTCCACATTGTCGTTAGCAATCACGCGCCCATGTGTCGCTTCCATGATCGGCTTGTCGGTGTAGTGGATGGCTGCCTTCAGGCGTTGCAAGTGGCGAAACGACACTTCTATATCATGGGGAACAATCAACTGCTCCCCTGTGACGTGTAACAGGTTGCAACTTTGGACAATCTTGAGGAACTCTACATAGTCTTCCATCACGCCCGGACGACGCTTGACGTGTAACCCACTGACAAAGATGGTGCCCCCGTGTGGGCTAAAGATGAGGTGCTTCCCCCCAATGTGGATATTGTATTGGGGATTGCGTGACCGCCACACAAATTGTGAGGGGGCATGTTGTAACAACCCCATCAGCAAACCACGATCAATCTTGACCATCTGGCTAGAGCGGTCAACATGCGCACCTGCCTGTTGCCACAAGTCCAGTGCTTCGTCATCCATGAATGCCATACCGATGTCTTCCAAGATGTTCATGGATGCCTCATGTAGCAGGGTCAGCTCATCAGGGGTGAGGGCATCCACAGGGGCAAAGCGATGTTGTAGATTGCGCCATTCCAAATGCGCCAGCGGGGCGGCGGATGCTCCTTGTCGGCGTGGGCGACGCGCTAAACGATTATTCATAATAACCAAACTCCTTGTTATACAGATGAAAAAGACTAACTTAAATAGGATCCAACGCTTCTATCATATCACCCATATCATGCGCTGAGGGGATTAGATGGGGAATCCATTGCCCAAAAAACTTCTCGTTAGATTTGCTTGACATGCCCCCCACTCAATGCTACACTCTCTAAGTCCTTGTGATTAAACTGTTCGCGTATATTCCTCATTTCATTGAGGCTCTGACGGTCATGCAGAATTGATCCTATGTATGGCGAAAGCGCATCACACTAACGTGGTGTAGCTCGTCATCCTGCTTGCAGGGTATAATCAGGCGTTCGCAATTTGTTTGTGTCGCCTTTTTGCATGTATGCAGTGGGTTCAGGATAGACGGGCATAAAATAAAAAAGCTGGAGTTTTAGAATGCCAACCATTAACCAACTTGTGCGTTCAGGGCGCAAGTCCAAAAAATCGAAGTCAACTGCACCTGCCTTGCAGTTCACCTTCAATGCGTTCTCTCAACGTCGTAGCCGTCGTCGTAAGGGTGCGCCACAAAAACGTGGCGTTTGTACCCAAGTGAAGACCATGACCCCAAAGAAGCCAAATTCGGCATTACGCAAGGTGGCACGTGTACGGTTGACAAACGGGATTGAAGTAACCGCCTATATCGGTGGTGAAGGTCATAGCTTACAAGAACACAGTGTGGTATTGATCCGCGGTGGACGTGTGAAAGACCTCCCCGGTGTTCGCTACCATATTGTACGTGGGACGCTCGACACGGACGGCGTTAAAAACCGTTCTCAAGGTCGTAGTAAATACGGTACAAAGCGTCCGAAGGTCAAGAAGTCTTAGAGTTCAAGTTGAGGTAAACCGCGAATGTCCAGAAGAAATCGTCCGCCCAAGCGTGACGTACCTGCTGATGCAAGATACAACAGTGTTCCTGTAACCATGTTCATCAACCGCTTGATGTATGCTGGCAAGAAAAGCACCGCTCAACGCATTATGTACACGGCATTTGACATTATCGAACAGCGCGTTAAGCAAGACCCTATGGATGTGTTTGAGCAAGCATTGCGCAACGCCACCCCTGCAGTAGAGGTGAAGGCACGTCGTGTAGGTGGGTCTACATATCAAGTTCCCGTTGAGGTTGAACCTCGCCGTGCGGTGACGTTGGGGATGCGTTGGATCATTGACCACTCCCGTAAGCGTTCCGGTCGTGGAATGGCGGAGAAACTTGCCAACGAGTTGATTGATGCCTTTAACGGTACGGGGAATGCGGTCAAGAAAAAAGACGACACCCACCGTATGGCAGAGGCGAACCGCGCCTTCGCCCACTTTAGTCGTTAGTTACAAGATGTGCTCTCGCTTCGGATTTAGGTGATGCACGTAGTGTAAAACAATTGTCCATCAGACAGAGGTAATATGGCTAAAAAACAAGAAGTTTTTGATCTCCATAAGGTTCGTAATATCGGCATCATTGCACACATTGATGCTGGTAAAACAACAACCACCGAACGTATTCTCTATTATACGGGGATGACCCACCGCATTGGTGAAGTGCATGATGGTGCTGCTACCACCGACTATATGGAGCAAGAACGTGAACGCGGCATCACCATTACCGCCGCTGCTGTAAGCGCATCTTGGAAAGGTTATCAAATCAACATCATTGATACCCCCGGTCACGTAGACTTCACTGCTGAAGTTCAACGTTCCTTGCGCGTATTGGATGGTGGTGTGGTGGTATTCGACGGGGTGGCAGGTGTAGAACCCCAATCCGAAACCGTATGGCGACAAGCCAATGAATACGGCGTTCCGCGTATGTGCTTCATCAACAAGATGGATCGCACCGGCGCAAACTTCAACCGCTGTGTTCAAATGGTGATTGATCGCTTGAACGGCAAGCCCGTTCTGCTTCAAATTCCTTTTGGTGATGGGGACGAGTTCGGCGGGATCATTGATCTGCTGACGATGGAATTGATTACTTACAACGATGACCTCGGTAAGGACATCGTTCGCGGCCCCATTCCTGATAGCTACCTAGAACTTGCCCAAGAGGCACGCGCCCAAACCATTGAGCGGATCGTTGAAAATGACGATACCCTCATGGAACGCTACTTGATGGAAGAAGAAATCTCCGTTGAAGAGTTGATGCCTGTTTTGCGCAATGCAACCATCGCCGGTAAGGTTCATCCTGTAGTGTGTGGTTCTGCGCTCAAGAACAAGGGTGTACAAATCTTGTTGGACTGGGTTGTTGCTTTGTTGCCCTCTCCGCTGGACATCCCCCCCGTTAGTGGCACCGACCCCGATGATGAATCTATCATCATCACGCGCCAAGCTAACAACGATGAGCCACTTTCTGCATTGGTCTTCAAGATTATCACCGACCCCTTCGTAGGGCGTTTAGGGTTCGTCCGCGTATATAGTGGCGTACTCAAGACCGGCACCACCCTCTTGAACACCAGCAAAGGCAAGCGCGAGCGCATTGGTCGTATCGTGCGGATTTTCGCTGATCGCCGTGTAGACATTGATGAAGTTCCCGCAGGCGACATCGCCGCAATCTTGGGTCCGAAGGAAAGTTTCACTGGGGATACGCTCTGCTTGCCAGAAAAGCCCATCCTCCTTGAAAGCATCTCCTTCCCAGAACCCGTGATCGAAGTGGCAATTGAGCCAGACAGCCAAGCTGACCAAGACAAGATGGGTGAAGCCCTCCGTAAATTGGCGGAAGAAGACCCCACTTTCCGTGTGATCTCTGATGCTGCGCTTGGGCAAACCAAGATTGCGGGCATGGGTGAGTTACACCTTGAAATCTTGGTAGATCGCATGAAGCGTGAGTTCGGCGTGAAAGCAACTGTGGGTGCTCCCCGTGTTGCCTACCGTGAAACCATCACCAAGTCTATTGAACAAGATACCACCTTCAAGAAGCAAACCGGTGGTTCGGGTCAATACGCACGTTGTAAGGTGGTCTTCTCTCCAATTGATGAAGAGAAGGATGACCTCACCCTCATTCGTGATGGCTTCTTGTGGGTTGATGAAATCAAGGGTGGTTCTATCCCCCGTGAATACATCGAGCCAACCCGCCGTGGTATTGCTGAAGCACTTGAATCTGGCATTATCGCCGGCTATCAGGTGGTGAACGTCAAGGCTCGCTTGGTGGATGGCGCATACCATGATGTAGACTCTAGTGAACAGGCATTCCGTACCGTAGGGTCAATGTGTGCCAAAGACGCGGTGCGCTCTGCTAATCCCGTCATCCTAGAGCCAGTGATGCGTGTAGAAGTGGTGATGCCAGAAGACTATACCGGTACGGTTGTGGGTGATCTTTCCTCCCGTCGTGGTATCATAGCAAGCATGACCAACCGTACCGACGGCAGTTCTGTTGTCAGCGCAACCGTTCCTCTCAGCGAGATGTTCGGTTATGCCACCAACTTGCGTAACATCACACAAGGACGTGGTAGCTTCACAATGGAATTCGATAAATACTCTGTGGCACCCAACAGCATTGCTGATGAAGTAATCAAGGGTAGTCGCTAGGGTTTAGTGTATAGACGACTGTGGACAGTAGGCTATAATGTTACTTTCCACAGAACGTTACAACTATGTTCGTTCTGATGCGTTTTTGCATCTTCAGCATTCATAATATACAAGAGGACTGAACGAAAAATGGGTAAGAGTAAGTTCGAACGTAACAAACCACATGTTAATATCGGCACCATCGGTCACGTAGATCATGGCAAAACGACGTTAACCGCAGCCATCACCAAAGTTTTGAGCTTGGGTGGTGCGGCACAAAAGATGAACTACGAAGATATTGACAACGCTCCAGAAGAGCGTGCTCGTGGTATTACCATCGCCATCCGTCACGTTGAATACGAAACGGCTAACCGCCACTACGCACACGTAGATTGCCCAGGTCACCGTGACTATATCAAGAACATGATTACCGGTGCGGCGCAAATGGATGGTGCTATCCTCGTAGTAAGTGCGCCTGATGGTCCTATGCCACAAACTCGTGAACACGTTTTGTTGGCAAAGCAAGTAGATGTACCCGCGTTGGTAATCTTCTTGAATAAGATCGACCAAATGGACGACGAAGAATTGTTGGAATTGGTTGAATTGGAATTGAGCGAATTGCTTGAATCCTACGGTTTCACCGATACCCCCGTTGTACGTGGGTCTGCGGTTGCCGTTACCAACTCTGCCAGCACCGACATTAACGCTCCTGAATACGCGCCCATCCATGCGTTGATGGCAGCGGTAGATGCACACATTCCCACCCCCATCCGTGAAACTGACAAAGATTTCATGATGGCGATTGAAGATGTGTTCACCATTCAAGGTCGTGGTACGGTAGTAACCGGTCGTGTTGAACGTGGTTTTTTGACGCTCAACCAAGAAATCGAAATCGTAGGCTTGCGTGAGAACACCTTCAAGACCACCGTTACGGGTATTGAAATGTTCCACAAGTCTCTTGACCGTGCAGAAGCAGGCGACAACGCAGGTATTCTGTTGCGCGGTATCAAGCGTGAAGATGTTGAACGCGGGATGGTTTTGGCAAAACCCAACTCCATCAAGCCTTATCGCAAGTTCAAGGCAGAAGCCTACATCCTCAAGAAGGAAGAAGGCGGTCGTCACAAGGCATTCTTCAGCGGTTATCGCCCACAATTCTACATTCGTACTATGGATGTAACCGGTACCATTACCCTTCCCGATAACGTGGAAATGGTTATGCCCGGCGACACCATCAACTTCACAGTCGAACTCATCAACGGTGTGGCTCTTGAAAAAGGCTCCAAGTTCGCTATTCGTGAAGGTGGTATGACGGTAGGTGCAGGGTTCATTACGGAAATCTTGGGCTAGTACCCTTCCAGACGGAACTCGATAGGCTAGTGAGATGGTGCCGGTGACGCGCTTGTGTCCCGGCATCATTTTCCCAACGTGCTAAAAAGCGTTCCGTAAAGAAAAATCGGAGACTTAAGAAAATGAAAAGCAAAATTCGCATCCGCCTGAAAGCCTACGATCACCGCGTTTTAGATGAATCTACCAAGCGGATTGTGGAAACAGCCGAGCGCACAGGCGCACGGGTAGTCGGTCCTGTACCGTTGCCCACTCGCGTAGAACGATTCACTGTTCGTCGTTCTCCGTTTATTGATAAGGATTCTCAAGAGCATTTTGAGATTCGTACACACAAACGTCTGATTGATGTACTTGATCCTGATAGCAAAACAATTGACACCCTGATGCGCCTCAATTTGCCGGCGGGTGTGGACATTGAAATCAAAATCTAGCCTACGGGCAACCACAGGAAAAGCAATATTCAGTACGTAAGCGGACAAACTATCCGCCAATGCGGAAGTACAAAAGATAACGCGGGACGCATTCTAAATGTCCCATGCCGAAGGAGGTTCCAATGAAGGGTATCATTGGTAAAAAAGTCGGAATGACACAGATTTTTGACGAACAAGGGCAAGTGATTCCGGTCACAGTGATTGAAGCTGGACCTTGCTATGTCACCCAAGTTCGTACAGCGGATCGTGATGGGTATACAGCGGTACAATTGGGTTTTGAAACGATCAAACCCACCCGCCTAACCAAAGGGCAACTTGGTCACTTGAACAAGTTCGGGTTGCCAGCACTGCGCCACCTGCGTGAGTTTCGGGTTAAGAACGGCTCTGCTGAGTTAGAAGAAGGCGCAATTGTAAAGGCAGATGTTTTCCAAAAAGGTGAAATGGTTGATGTCATTGGGGTGAGCAAAGGGCGCGGTTTTGCCGGTACCATCAAACGCCACAACTTCAACCGCCAACCCAAGACACACGGTCAATCTGACCGCGAACGCGCACCGGGTGCGGTGGGTATGCGTGCGACCCCAGGTAAAACTCTGCGCGGTCAGCGCATGAGTGGTCACATGGGCGATGAGCGTGTCACCGTACAGAACCTACGTGTCGAAGTGGTGGATGCAGAGCGCAACCTCCTAGCGATTCGTGGAAGTGTGCCCGGTCGTAAGGGTGGCATTGTCCTCATCAAACCGTCTGTCAAGGCTAAACGATAAGGAGAAGTCACCATGCAAATGTCTGTATATGATGTCAACGGTAAAGCAGTTCAACAGGTTGATCTGCCGGACGAAATTTTTTCTGCCAACATCAACGTTGGGTTGATGCACCAAGCGTATATTCGCCAGACGGCAAACCGTCGTCGCGGGTCACACTCTGCGCTCACCCGCCGAGAAGTGAGCCGCACGGGCAAGAAAGTATACCGCCAAAAGGGTACGGGTAACGCTCGCCATGGTGATCGTGGCGCACCGATCTTCGTTGGTGGTGGTAGAGCACACCCGCCCAAGCCACGCGACTACGAAAAAAAGATGCCACAAAAGATGAGCCGTGCCGCCATCCGTAGTGCTTTAAGTGCCCTCGTGCGTGATAACCAACTTGTTTTGGTGGATGACCTCACCCGTGTTGAGGCAAAAACCCGCGCGGTGGCAAAGGTTTTGCACAACGTAGCAGGGAGCGAAAACGCCTTGGTGATTTTGCCCGGCTCTGAAAAAGGCAGCAACGTTTATCGCGCTGCTCGTAACTTGCCCGAAGTCACCGTCTTGAACGCACAATATCTCAATATCCGTGATCTGCTTAATCATGAAAAGGTCATCATTGCCCTTTCTGCATTAGAAGTGATCTACGGAATTTGGGGCAAGAAGGAGAGCTAAAGTGGCAGAATTACACCCCTATGACGTATTGCGTCGCCCGGTCATCACCGAAAAGGCAACCGAGATGGGCGACGAACTCAATCAATATGTGTTTGAAGTGGCACCTAGTGCCAACAAAATCCAAATCAAGGATGCCGTTGAACTCGCTTTCGATGTCACGGTAGTCAACGTGCGTACTATGGTGATGCCTGCTAAGCGCGGTCGCCGTGGTCGTAACTGGTACATGCGTACCCGCGAATGGAAGAAAGCCATCGTAACACTTGCTGATGGCGATGAAATTAAGCTCTTCAATGTGTAAGGATGGCGTAATAACATGGCAGTAAAAGTTTATAAGCCAACATCAGCAGGTCGTCGTGATATGACCGGGCACTCATTTGAGGAGATCACCAAGAGCCGCCCAGAGCGTTCGCTCACGGTTGCGCTCCGCAAATCAGGTGGGCGCAACAACACCGGGCGCATCACGGTGCGCCATCGTGGTGGTGGTCACAGACGGCGTTATCGTTTGATTGATTTCAAACGCAATAAGTTTGATTGCACCGCACAAATTATTGCAATCGAATATGATCCTAACCGCACCGCACGCATCGCCTTAGTGCAATATGAAGACGGCGAAAAGCGTTACATTATTGCTCCTATTGGGGTGAAGGTGGGGGATGTTATCGGTAACGGGTCAGCTAAAGCACGCTTGCGCCCCGGCAACGCGCTCGAAATTAAAGATATTCCACTCGGTACAGAAATTCATAATGTCGAGTTGGAACCCGGTCACGGTGGTCAAGTGGCACGTTCAGCAGGGGTTTCTGCTCAGTTGGTGGCGAAGGAAGGCAAGTATGCCCTCGTTCGTATGCCCTCTGGCGAAGTCCGTTACATTCATGAACGTTGTATGGCAACCATCGGTCAAGTAGGCAATACCGATCACGGCAACGTGAAGCTCGGTAAAGCAGGGCGCAATCGCTGGAAGGGCTGGCGCCCGTCTGTACGTGGTTCTGCAATGGATCCCGGTTCACATCCTCACGGTGGTGGTGAAGGTCGTACCCCAATCGGTTTGAAAGGTCCCAAGACTCCATGGGGTAAACCGGCATTAGGGAAGAAAACCCGCTCTAACAAGCGGACAGACCGTTTCATCGTTCGTCGTCGTGGCAAGAAACGTTAGTTGGAATAGGTAGTTAAACAATGTCACGTTCACTCAAAAAGGGGCCTTTCATTAGCCCCAAGCTCTTGGAAAAAATTGAGAAGATGAATGATGCTGGTAAGAAGACCGTCATCCGTACTTGGAGCCGCGCCAGCACCATCTTCCCTCAAATGGTTGGGCATACCATAGCCGTTCATGATGGTCGTCGCCATGTGCCGATTTACATCAGCGAAAACATGGTCGGTCATAAGCTAGGGGAATTCGCACCTACACGCACCTTCAAGGGTCACATCATCGAAGAAAAGAAGCGTAGAAAGTAAGGGAGAGGAGAAATCGTATGAAGGTACATGCTATTACCCGCCATCTACCCATCTCTTCTCAAAAGTTGCGATTGGTATGCGATCAAGTACGTGGGATGGATGCAGAACAAGCATTGAATGTTTTGCGTTTTATGCCTCAAAAGGGTGCAAAGTTCGCCTATAAAACCGTGCATAGCGCGATGGCGAATGCTGAAAATAATTTTGAGCTGAACCGCATTGATCTGTATGTCGCCCAAATTTTTGCAGATGAGGGTCCGTCATTGAAGCGTTTCAAAGCCGGCGCGCGTGGGCGGTATAAACCCCGTGTTCGTCGCACTTCACATTTGACGGTCATTCTGGATACAAGAGAGGCACAGTAAGATATATGGGACGCAAGGTTCACCCCATCGGCTTCCGCTTAAAGATCAATCGTGATTGGGATGCCCGTTGGTATGCAGAGAAGGGACGCTACGTGGAATTGCTCCACGAAGATCGTCGCATTCGAGAAATGATTAAAGAAAAGTTGGCACAAGCCGCTGTGTCTCGCACTGAGATTGAACGCTATCCAAATCAAGTGGTCGTTCATATTCACACTGCACGACCGGGTATTGTGATTGGGCGTAAAGGTGATAGTATCAAAGACCTGCGTAAAGACCTTGAACGCCTGACCGCAGGCAAAAAGGTTAAGGTCGAAGTTACTGAGATTGATAAGCCAGACATTGAACCCAACCTCGTTGCTGAAAGCATTGCTGACCAACTTAACCGCCGTATCGGTCATAGCCGTGCGATGAAGCGGGCGTTGGGGCAGGCGATGCGTCAAGGCGCAGAAGGCATCCGTATCGAAATGAGCGGTCGCTTGGCTGGTTCAGACATGGCTCGCCGTGAATGGATGAGCGAAGGGCGTATTCCTCGTAGTACCCTACGGGCACGGGTGGAATATGGCTTTGCCGAAGCGTTGACCACTTTTGGACGGATCGGCATTAAGGTTTGGGTTTATCTTGGTGAATCGCTCCCCACGGATGAACCACAACAAGAGAAGAAATCTCCTAGCGCACACGCCAACAAGTAGGCACTAGGTAGAAGGACAGGAGTAACAAACGATGTTAATGCCAAAGCGTACAAAGTACCGCAAGCAGTTTCGCGGTCGTATGAAAGGGAAGGCGCATCGTGGGGCAACGGTTAGTTTTGGTGAATATGGCTTACAAACGCTAGAACCCTCTTGGATTTCTAGCCGTCAAATTGAAGCCTGCCGCCGTGCAATCGTGCGCTACATGAAGCGTCGTGGTAAAATTTGGATCCGCATTTTCCCGGATAAACCAATCACCCAAAAAGCGGCAGAAACCCGCATGGGTTCTGGTAAGGGTGCGGTGGAGTATTGGGTAGCTGTTGTTAGACCAGGGCGTATCTTGTTTGAATTGGGCGGTGTTGATGAAGCAACCGCACGCGAGGCATTGCGCCTTGCCTCTCACAAGTTGCCGGTTCGCTCTAAGTTTGTTAAGCGTACTGACCCCATCTCTGGTTTGGAGGTAGTATAAGATGAAGAGTCGTGAACTACGCGCAATGGATAGCAGCCAACTGTTGGATCAATTAGATGATTTGAAGCTGACCCTTTTTAACCTGCGCTTCGGCTTGTCTCTTGGGCAAGTTGAAGATACATCGCAAATCAAGAAGGCTCGGCGCACAGTTGCCCGTATCAAAACCATTATACGTGAACGCCAAGCCGCTCAAGACAGTGGCGTGGCAAAGGGTGGTGAATAATGACCAACAATCGTAAACGGCTTCAAGGTCGTGTCGTCAGCGACAAGATGGACAAAACTGTCGTTGTCGAAATCGAGCGTGTCAAAATGCACCGCGTCTATAAGAAGGTTATCCGTACTTCTAAGCGGGTGATGGCACACGATGAGTCCAATCAAATTACGGTAGGTACTATCGTCCGCATCGTAGAAAGCAAACCCCTCAGCCGTCATAAGCGTTGGGTTGTAGAATCAGTGGTACCAGCACCTGGCAGCAAGGCGGTTGAGCCTGTTGCCGAGTCTACACAAGATACCACCATTGAAGGGGGCAATTAACCCATGATTCAAACAGAATCTCGCTTGAAGGTTGCCGATAACACGGGCGCACAGGAAATCCTGGTCATCCGTGTTTTGGGTGGCTCATATAAAAAATACGGACACATTGGCGATATTGTGGTTGCCGCTGTTAAGTCCGCTTCCCCCAATGGAAGCGTGAAGAAGAGCGCAGTTGTAAAAGCCGTGATTGTTCGCACTCGTAAAGAATATCGGCGCTCAGATGGTAGCACGATTCGTTTTGAAGATAACGCCGCAGTGATCTTGGCAGATGACTTGGAAAACCCCAAGGGAACCCGTGTGTTTGGACCGGTTGCGCGTGAATTGCGCGACAAGGGCTTCATGAAGATCGTTTCGCTCGCGCCAGAAACGCTGTAGTTGGAGTAAGCGGAATTATGCAACGCATCAAATCCGGCGATACCGTCGAAATCATTGCAGGGAAAGACTTGGGCGAACGTGGTAAGGTTATGCGCGTGATCCCCAAGAAAGAACGCTTGGTTGTCGAAGGATTGAACATCGCCATCAAACATCAAAAGGCACGTCAGCAGGGAACGCAACAGATTCCTGCCCAGATCGTTCATTTTCCAGCACCTTTGCATTTGTCCAATGTGATGCTGGTGTGCCCTTCTTGTGGCAAGCGCGTTCGCGTTGGTTTCCGCACAACGGAAGCCGGGCGTAAAGTGCGCTACTGCAAGAAGTGTGACGCAAATATCGAATAGTAGGAGCGTTTAATTATGCCGTTCACCAACCCAACTTATGAACGCTACCAATCGGTCGTTCCTACGCTCATTGATGAGTTTAAGTACAGCAGTGTGATGCAAGTTCCACGCATCACTAAGGTCGTCTTGAACATTGGCTTAGGAGAAGCAAACGAAAATCCTAAGTTGTTAGAAGGCGCGGTTGAAGATGTTCGTTTGATTACCGGTCAACAACCCGTCATCACCAAAGCGCGTACCAGCATCGCCGGCTTTAAGCTCCGTGAGGGGCGTGCCATCGGTGTGAAGGTGACGCTACGTGGCGAACGCATGTGGGCATTGTTGGATCGTCTCATCAACGTTGCCTTGCCCCGTATTCGTGACTTCCGTGGGGTTTCTCCGGATACCTTTGATGGTCGTGGCAACTATACCATCGGTCTGCGGGAGCAACTCGTCTTCCCAGAAATTCAAATTGATAAAGTCGATAAAGTTCGTGGCATGGAAATTACCGTCGTAACTACCGCAACAACGGATGAAGAAAGCCGTCGTTTGCTGAAGTTGCTCGGTATGCCCTTTAGAGATAAATAGAAAGAGCGAATGAACAATGGCTAAAACATCCATGATTCATCGTGAGTCTCGGCGTAAATATGAAGTGCGTGTGCGCAACCGTTGCCAAAAGTGCGGTCGTCCACGTGGTTACTATCGCCGTTTTGGTTTATGCCGCATCTGTTTGCGCGAGATGGCATCACGGGGCGAAATCCCTGGTATGACCAAGTCAAGCTGGTAGGGAGAGGACTCGCAATGGTGACAAGCGATCCAGTTGCAGATATGTTAACGCGCGTTCGTAATGCGCTCATGGCAGGTCATGCACAAGTGGAAATTCCAAGTTCCAAACTAAAAATGGAAATCGCCCGTATCCTCGCAGAAGAAGGATATATTGAAAGCTACGCATCCGATGAAAGCGGGACCTTCCCGACGATTGTGATTAAGCTGAAGTATTATGGGACTCGACGTGAGCGTCGTCCGGTCATTACCAACATTCAACGCATTAGCAAGCCCGGTCGTCGGATTTACAAAGGGCGCGATGAGCTGCCTCGTGTACTTTCTGGAACGGGCATCGCCATCGTGACCACCCCGCTGGGGGTGATGACCGCTGACCAAGCGCGTCGCCAACGTGTTGGTGGCGAAGTCTTGTGCTACGTGTGGTAGTGAGGAGTCTAGTAGATGTCTCGTATTGGTAAAAAACCTGTTGCCATTCCGGCAAAGGTTGAGGTGAAAATTGACCAGCAGGTTGTGTCGGTAAAAGGCGCAAAGGGTGAACTTACCCTCAACATGCACCCTCGCATTTCTGCCAAGTTGGAAGATAACACGGTCGTTTTGGAACGTGCCAGCGAAGAGCGCGAAGACCGTGCCCTGCATGGTTTAACCCGTGCATTGGTCAATAACATGGTGATTGGCGTTTCTGAAGGCTTTAAGCGCACCCTCGAAATTGAAGGGGTGGGGTATCAAGCATTGCTACAAGGGAACAACCTCAACATGAAGTTGGGCTTCTCTCATGAGGTCATTGTTGAAGCACCCGCAGGCATCACCTTTGATGTTCCTAAAGACTCTAAAGGGCGTGTCATCATCATCACGGGGATAGACAAACAAGCAGTAGGACAGATCGCCGCAGATATTCGTGAGTTGCGCCCACCTGAACCCTATAAGGGGAAGGGGATTCGTTATGAAGGTGAACACATCATCCGCAAGGCGGGCAAGTCTGGTAAGACCGGTAAAGGTAAGAAGAAGTAGGATTGAGTCATGACCGATATTGGTGCAAAGAAAAAACGCGAAGCGCGTATTCGTCGGCATAGCCGCATCCGCCATAACTTGGCAGGCACTGCACAACGCCCACGCCTAGCGATTTATCGTAGCGTGGCGCACATCTACGCGCAAATCATCAATGATGAAGACGGGCGCACCCTTGCCTCTGCTTCTACCATTGACCGCGAAGTTGCCAAGCAAATTGAGGGCAAAGACAAAACCGAGTCCGCTAAGGTCGTTGGTGAGTACATTGCTTCTCGTGCAAAGGCGGCAGGCGTAGAAGAAGTCGTCTTTGATCGTGGTGGCTTCCGTTATCAGGGGCGCATCGCTGCATTAGCAGAAGCGGCTCGTGAAGGCGGCTTGAAGTTCTAGGAGATAACGAAGATGGGTAAGCAAAGAAAACGGAAGAACGAAGAAGTAGAAGAACTCGATGAGCGAGTGGTGGACATTGCCCGCGTTGCCAAGGTAATCAAGGGTGGTCGCCGTTTCGCCTTCCGTACCACAATTGTTGTCGGCGACAACAAAGGGCGTATCGGCATCGGCATCGGCAAGGCGCGTGCAGTGCCGGATAGCATCCGCAAGGCATCTGAGCGGGCGCGTCGAAACATGGTGACGGTCGCGGTTTTCAACCAGACTATTCCGTATGAAATCACCGCACGCTATGGCGGGGCAAAAGTATTCTTGAAGCCAGCTTCCCCAGGTACGGGTATCTTGGCTGGGGGTGGCGTTCGCGCGGTATTAGAAGTTGCCGGCGTACACAACATCTTGAGCAAGAGCCAGGGTAGCTCCAACACGTTGAACGTGGCAATGGCAACCCTAGAAGCACTCAAGCAGTTGCGCTCTCCAGAGACGATTGCAGAAATGCGTGGCAAGCAATTAGAAGACGTGCTTCCCTTCTGGGAACGTGCCGCACGTTATCAACAACGTCGCACATTGGATGTTGTCAAGCAAAAGCAACAAGACGAACGTAAAGCTAATAAAGGCAAAACCGCCGGTGAAGTGGTCGCAGAAACCTCTAGCCGTCGCAAGGAGTCTGAAAGCTAATGACCGACAAGAAACTGCGGATCAAGCTGGTACGTAGCCCCATTGGCTACAACAAAAAGCAACGTTTGGTGTTGGCATCTTTGGGCTTGCGCAAGATGCACTCAGAAGTTGTTCGTGAGGACAACCCATACATTCGCGGTATGGTGAAGACCATCCCCCATCTACTCTCTGTAGAGGAAATTGTAGAATAGTTAACATGAGGAGCAGGCGATAGGTAGTTCTGTATGAGGCATGGGCAACTGTGCTGATGCAGAAAACACACGCCGAAATGTTATGAGATTACATGATCTAAAAGCTACCGAAGGCTCACGTAAACGGAAGATCCGCGTGGGTCGTGGTATTTCCGGTCGGCGTGGTAAAACTGCCGGTCGCGGTACAAAAGGGCAAAACTCACGTACAGGTGGGGGTACACCGTTGTACTTTGAAGGGGGTCAGCTCCCATTAGTACGTCGCTTGCCTTTCCGCCGTGGGTTCACCAATCTATTCAAAATCCATTTCCAAGAAGTCAACATTTGGCTTTTGGATCGTACCTTTGAAGATGGCGCAACCATCAACCCTGTGATCTTAGAACAAAGTGGGTTGATTCGTAATTCGGCAAGCCCTGTCAAAATTTTGGGCATGGGCGAAACCACCAAGAAATTTAACGTGGTTGCCAATGGCTTTACCAAAAGCGCAGAAAAGAAAATTACAGAAGCTGGCGGCAATACCCAAGCAATCCCTGTTCGTATCAAGGGGATTCATGCGGTCATTCGTAAGTTGCCTAAAGCTCAAGAAGAAGCACGTTTCCCCAAGATGCGATAATCGTGGGTTAACGGTTAAGCAGGGGGGCGCAACAAAATCCCCCTGCTATAACGCTTGATTATTCGATAAACCCAATGATTGTTGTATGCTAGATAACCCTTACAGTGGTTCAGTTCAAGGATAACTTGCTATGCTACAAGCCCTGCGTAATGCCTTCCGTATTCCGGAGGTTCGCAATAAATTGATTTTTACCGGATTGGTTATCTTGGTGTATCGCTTTATCGCTCATGTTCCGGTATTGGGCGTAGACAAAAGCGCACTCACTAGCTTACTCAATAGCTCAGAAGCAGGTGGGTTGGTTGGGGTGTTGAACCTACTTTCGGGTGGTGCTGTCAGCAACTTCAGCATCATTGCCAATGGTGTTTACCCCTACATCACCGCCTCCATTATCTTCCAATTGCTTGTGCCTGCCATCCCTGCCCTAGAAGCGATTCAGCGTGAGCCGGGTGGACAAGAAAAAATCCAACGCTACACCTACTATCTGGCGATTCCGATGGCAATGTTGCAATCCGTCGCCCAAATCAACATCTTCAATCTGTTGGGTGGCGTTCCCATCATCCCCGGCTTTGGCTCAGATTTGTTATTGACCCTCACGGTTATTGCCTCCATGACCGCCGGCACGATGTTGGCAATCTGGATGGGTGAGCTAATCACGCAAGACGGCTTGGGGAATGGTATTTCTATCATCATCTTCGCCGGTATTGTTGCCACCGCCCCCACTTCCTTCTTGCAACTCATGCAAAATACCACAGGTGCTTATCGCCTCTACAACATTGTGATGTTCATCCTCATCACCCTGATTAGCTTGGTGGTTATCATCCTGATTCAAGAAGGGGTACGGCGCATCCCGGTTAATTACGGCAAGCGTGTGCGTGGACAAAAGATGTATGGTGGGCAATCCTCTTACATTCCACTCAAGATCAATCCCGTTGGGATGATCCCGCTCATCTTCGCCCAATCCATGATTACCTTCCCTGCTATCTTGGTGAGCCTGTTGCCTGCCAATGATTTCACACGTGGGCTAACGCGCACCTTTGGGGATCAAAGCGGTTTCTGGTATTGGTTGATCTTCTTCACCTTGACCGTTGCCTTCACCTTCTTCTATTCGGATGTGATGGTGCAACAACAAAACCTGTCAGAAAACCTCCAGCGTCAAGGTGGGTTCATTCCCGGCATTCGCCCTGGTAAGCGCACCCAAGACTACATCCAAAAAGTAACCCGTCGTGTCACGGTTGTGGGCGCGGTCTTCTTGGGAGTGATTGCTATTTTGCCCGGCATCGTTGGTGGGTTGAATAGCCTCTTCTTTGGGTTGCAAGCTGTGACAGGTGTAAACGCCGCCCAAGTGGTGACAGGTTCTGGGTTAATCATTGTGGTGGGCGTGGTGATTGATACGCTCCGTCAGTTGGAAGCGCAAATGGTGATGCGTAATTACGACGGCTTCATGCGCTAAACCAGCCGTGTTGCTCTCTCTGCGTGATGAGTGCGCCTGCCTGCAAGTGGGCTACTCATCACGTTGTTATGTTTTTTAGGGATTAGATGTTTTTTGGAGATTCAACAAATGAGCCTCTACATCATCATGATGGGCATTCAAGGGGCGGGCAAAGGGGTTCAAGCAGGATTCATATCCCAAACTTACGGCATCCCCCATGTATCTACTGGTGATTTATTTCGCGCCATGAGAAACCGTGACGATGATCTTGCGCGTGAAGTGCGAGGAATCATGAGCGCGGGGCAGTTGGTCTCAGATGATTTAACCAACCGCATTGTAGAAGATCGGCTTGCCCAAGATGATGCTCAAGGTGGTGTCATTCTTGATGGGTATCCACGCAGTGCTGGACAATGCGATTGGCTGGATGCGTATCTTGCCAGCAAGGGAGAAAAACTCACCGTTGCATTGTTGATGGAATTAGACCCCTACACTGCGTTTAAGCGTGCCTTTGGGCGGGTGAGTGCGCCTGATGGTGAAAGCTATAACTACTTCTATAAACAAGAGGGCATTGATTGGCGATGGGAAGAACACGAGACACACGCTTTCCCACCGCGCTTGATAGCCACTCGCGGGGAAGCAGTCTTGCTTCGTCGCCCCGATGATGCCAGCGCAGGTGCTATCCTCAAGCGGATTGATACGTTTGTTGAAACCACCCAACCGCTCATCCAGCGTTATGAAACCAGTGGACAGCTAGTGCGCATCAATGCCTTGTTGCCCATTGAAACCATCAACGCGCAAATCCAGATGATCCTAGAAAGCCGATCCTAGTAGTAGTCACCCAATATGGAAAAAGTTCAACTCAAAACTGCTGAGCAAATTGCCCTCATGCGAGAGGCAGGGCGCATCGTTGCCCTAGCCCATCAGGCAATGAAATCCGCCATCAGACCAGGGGTGAGCACGCTAGAGTTGGATCGCCTTGCAGAGGAAGTGATCCGCGATCACGGGGCAACCCCGGCTTTTTTGGGGTATCCCAAACACGGCGCACCAGACTTCCCCGCCACCATCACTGCCAGCATCAACAATGAACTGGTACATGGGATACCCTCTGCAACCCGTTTTTTGAGAGAAGGGGACATCATCAGTTTAGACACCGGCTGCCATTATCAGGGCTGGGTGGGTGATTGTGCCTACAGTTATATCGTCGGTGAGGCTTCGCCAGCGGTGCATCGTCTATTAGAGATCACCGAACAAGCCTTGTATGTTGGGATTAAGGCTTCTGTAGTAGGCAATGAAACCCGTGATGTAGCGATTGCCATTCAACGTTTTGTTGAGGCGCAAGGCTATAGCGTCATTCGTGAGTATACCGGGCATGGGGTGGGGCAGGCAATGCACGAAGCACCCAGCATCCCCAATTGGTGGCACAAAGGGAAGCGCAAAGGCGGTGTCTTCGCCTACAGTTCTTTTGAGAGTGTGCCCCTGCAAGTGGGGATGACCTATGCGATTGAGCCGATGGTCAGTGTGGGGTTGCCCACCACGCGCGAGTTAGAAGACTTGTGGACGGTGGTCATGGCGGATGGTTCGCTGTGTGCGCATTTTGAACACACCCTAGCGATTACGCCTGATGGGGCACAGATTTTAACCTTGCCCTAGTGCCATGCCAAAAAGAACGCAAGATTGCCCACAAACATAGTGGACATTTGATCTTGTGTGTGGTATGATCTATCGTCTGTACAAACGGGAATCTTTGAGGAATCATGAGAGTATCAACGTCCGTTAAAAAGCGTTGTGCCAATTGTCGCGTGATTAAACGCAAGGGCAACGTAATGATTATTTGTACTAACCCCAAGCACAAGCAACGTCAGGGTTAGTGAGCCGGGGATAAAGCATGGCACGTATTGAAGGTGTAGACATCCCGCGCAACAAGCGCGTGGTTATATCTCTAACGTACATTTTTGGTATTGGTTTGCCGACTAGCAAGGCGATCTTAGACCGAGTAAACGTTGACCACAGCAAACGGGTCAAAGACCTTACTGAGTCTGAAATCCAAGCGATCCGTGACGAAACCAGCAATTACACCGTAGAAGGTGACTTGCGCCGTCAGATCACATTGGACATCAAACGCCTTTCTGAAATTGGTAGCTATCGTGGTCTTCGTCACCGCCGTAGCCTGCCCGTTCGTGGTCAGCGTACCAAGACAAATGCACGTACTCGCCGCGGTAAGCGTCGTACTGTACCAGGGCGTGGTCGTAAGCGCGGTTAATTTTAACCGCACCCGAATTTTGACATGGGTGTACGTAAGTAGCAGGGTATTCGCCCCTTGCGTTGCATGAAGAAGCCTCTTCTTCTAACGATACATACCAGTCATACATAAGAATACTGACACCGCAGATAGCACGCTCTATGTCTATCTGCGTTTGTTATCCTTAGCAACGGCGTAAAAGCTGTGGCATTTTCGTTAGTGAAACGGAGAACAACACACAATGGCACGTCAAAAACGTGGTGCAACCGGCGGAGCAAACGCCCGCCGTGCCGCGAAAAAGATAACCAAAAATATTCCGTATGGGCAGGGGCATATCTTTGCCACCTTCAATAACACCATTGTTTCGATGACCGATCAATCCGGCAACGTGATTTCTTGGGCATCAGCAGGGACTTCCGGCTTTAAGGGAAGCCGTAAAAGCACCCCTTACGCCGCACGTGTGGCGGCACAAACCGCTTCTGAAGTGGCACAAACGCATGGCATGACTGAAGTAGACTTGTTCGTCAAAGGTCCCGGACCCGGTCGTGAAGCCGCCATCCGCGCCATTCAAGGTAGCGGCTTGAAGGTACGCTCCATCACGGACGTAACCCCAGTGGCACATAACGGGGTTCGCGCACCTAAGAAGCGTCGTGTATAGACTCTTTTTCTGCCTGTACAGTTAGAGGAAGGCAACAACTCTTATGGATATGGCTTCGGCTGTACCGTCCAAACAACGCTATGAAGTGGATGCAATCACCAAGAACTATGGGCGGTTCATCTTGGCACCGCTTAAGCAGGGCTTGGGTGTCACCATTGGTAATGCGATGCGTCGTGTTTTGCTCTCATCGTTGCCCGGCGCGGCAGTCACCAGTATTCGCGTTTCGGATGTCCCGCACGAGTTTTCGGTCATTCCTCATGTCCGTGAAGATATGACCCAATTCATCCGTCAGGTGAAAAAGCTACGGATCAACCTACGCAATAGCCTTGAGTCCGCGCGTCTTCGCTTAGAAGTCCGCGAAGAGGGCACCGTCACCGCCGCTGACATTCAGTGCCCCGCAGATGTTGAAATCGAAAACGCAGACCTTTATCTTTTCACGGTGGATTCAAGACACGCGCAACTAGAGATTGAGTTTGAAGTTCGCATGGGGCGTGGGTTTAGCCCATCCGACGAGCGCGGACGCTTGCCGATTGGTGAGCTTCCGGTGGACGCGATCTTCAGCCCAATTGAACGCGCAAATTTCAAAGTTCAACCTATCTATACCTCGCATAGCGAAGCACCACTTGACCGCCTGATCTTAGAAGTGTGGACGGATGGAACGATCCGCCCAGAAGAAGCGATCCAACAATCTGCGCAAACACTCATGCGTCACCTTATGGTGATTGCTGGGGCAGAGGAATTGTTGCCGGATAACTTCAGCGGGGAAGGACACGCCGTCGTTTCAGAAAGCGGTAATCCTCCCGTTCTATATGAAAAACCCATTGAAGAACTTGATCTGAGCGTGCGCGTGTTCAACTCCCTTAAGCGTACTGGCATCACCACCATCGGTGATGTGTTGGATATGTTGGCACGCGGGACAGATGCAATGTTGGCGATTCGCAACTTTGGTGAGAAGTCTTTGGACGAACTCACCGAGAAACTTAAAGGCAAGGGGTATTTACCCAACGATGATGCTTCTGAATAACAGAAGCGTATATTTATATCAACTGAGTCAGTAAGGACACAATCTGATGCGACATCGCGTAAGTGGGAAAAAATTAAACCGCGACAGTGGACATCGTAAAGCGTTACAACGCAATTTAGCTATCTCCCTTTTGGAACATGGGCGCATCCGCACCACGCGCCAAAAGGCGGATTTCGTTCGAGGATATGCTGAACGCCTCATCAGTGTGGCAAAGCGTGGTATCCGCAAGGCACAAGAAACAGGCAACCCCAGCGTGATTGTTCATGCACAACGTCTTGTAGCAAGCCGTATGTATAACCGCCGTGATCTTGCCAAGCGGTTGTTTGATGATATTGCCCCGCATTTTGCAGAGCGCGATGGTGGCTATACTCGTATCCTCAAGCTCGAACCGCGTAACGGGGATCGTGCAGAGATGGTATTGTTGGAATTGGTGGACTACCAAAAGATTACCGCGCCTAGCGAAAGCAAATAGATGACGCGATTTCGTGCCACCTTGTCCTATGATGGGACACCGTTCAACGGCTTTCAACGTCAAACAACGGGCTTGCCCACCGTTCAAGCAACGCTTGAAGAGGGGCTTCAGTCTGTGATGGGGGAAGCAGTGAAGGTGGACGCGGCAGGACGCACCGATACAGGCGTGCATGCCATAGGTCAAGTAGTGGCGTTTGATTGTAACTGGAAACATACCCCCAACGCGCTTGAGCGTGCGCTCAATGTGGCTTTGCCCACAACGTTGGCAGTGCGTGATGTGTCAGTTACACGGGCAACTTTCCACCCACGTTGGGACGCGCTCACCCGCGCCTATCGTTATACCATTGCACTTTCTCAAACGCGGATGCCGCTGTGGAATGAACGTGCATGGGTGGTATATTATGATTTAGACTTAGGCTTGATGAGTGCCTGTGCCCGCCAACTCATTGGAAGGCATGATTTCGCCGCCTTCGGCTTGCCCCCACAGGGAAGCAACACCGTCCGAACAGTTATGCGGGCGGAGTGGCAAGCGCAATCCATAGACGGTACGCCCTTCTTGATCTTTGAGATTGTGGCGGATGCCTTCTTGTATCGAATGGTGCGCCGCACGGTGGGGATGCTAGTAGATGTAGGACGTGGGAAACAATCAGCACTGGCTTTTGAACAGATGCTGACCTCCCCCGAATTAGCACAGGGGGTGACGGTTGCGCCGGCGCATGGCTTGGTGTTAACCCATGTCACCTATCCCGATGAAGAAACCTCTGTGGCATCGCCACAGGCTATTGACAAAGCAAGTGAGACATTATTATCCGTTCGTGAGGAAATAAGTCGTGATAAATAAAACCTATGCGACCACCCCGCGTGATATTCAACGTGAGTGGTGGGTTATTGATGCAGAAGGGCAAACGTTGGGTCGCTTGGCGAGCCAAATTGCCCAAATCTTGCGTGGGAAGTATAAGCCCTACTTCACCCCTAACTTAGATACGGGTGACAATGTGATTGTCATCAATGCTGGCAAGATCCGCGTGAGCGGTGATCGCCTTGACCAAAAGCGTTATTGGCGACACAGTGGTTATCCGGGTGGGATTCGCTCGGTTGCCCTGCGTGACCAATTGCGCCGTCACCCAGAACGCCCCCTTCGTGCGGCTGTGAAGGGCATGCTTCCCAGCAACTCTGCTTTGGGGCGTGCGATGTTGCGTAAGTTGCACATCTACGTTGGAGACACCCACCCCCACGAAGCACAAAATCCGAAGCCCTATGCGATGGGCGCACCGACACAAGGAAACTAACCCATGTCTGAATTATTCGCTTCTCGATATTATGAAGGTATCGGTCGTCGCAAGTCCGCCAGCGCACGGGTGCGCTTGTATCCGGGCGGCAGTGGCAACGTCATCATCAACGATAAAGACGCGCTGGACTATCTCCCCCGTCAGGGTGATGTTCAAACGTTGATGGAACCTCTCCTAGAGATTGGGCAAGAAACCCAATATGACATTTCCGTCAAGGTCAAAGGTGGCGGGATCAGCGGACAACGCGATGCCATCCGCTTGGGTATCGCCCGTGCGCTGGTCAAGATGGATCCAGAACTGCGTAGCACCCTCAAGCCAGAGGGAATGCTCACTCGTGATGCACGAGTGAAAGAGCGGAAGAAGCCCGGTCTCAAGCGTGCGCGTAAGGCACCAACTTACACAAAGCGTTAGAAGATTGCCGTTCGCTGTCATTTTATTTAGGCAAGCGCACTCTGTGCTTCTTGCCTTTTTTTGTTGATTGAGTCCATCTCAAAGGAACAAGCCAATGGAAGAATATCGTTTAGGCATTCCGCGCGGTGTCACCATTGATACAAGCGAAACAACCTATGGGAAGTTTCTAATTACGCCGTTAGAAAGTGGCTATGGAACCACGCTGGGCATCAGCTTAAAGCGTGTTTTGCTCTCTTCATTAGAAGGCGCGGCGATCACCCACATCACGGTAAATGACGGGTTACAACTGTACTCCACCATCCCCGGCGTGCGTGAAACGGTTGGGCAAATTGTCCTCCAGATTAAACAATTGCAGGTTGCCCTGCACGGAGAAACCCACGCCTTCATGACTTTGGATGTGAAGGGCACGCAACGGGTTTTCGCCAGTGATATTGTGTATCCTCCAGAAGTCACCCTGCTGAACTCTGAGTTGTATCTATTCACTATGGATGATCCTACAGCACAGGTGTCCATCCGTTTTGAAGTGCGGGCGGGAGAAGGCTATGTTTCTGCAGAACACATGGAAACTTCAACAGCAGGTGTTATTCCGATTGATGCCAACTTTAGCCCGGTCAATCGCGTTGTCTATGACATTGAGCCGACACGTGTGCGCCAGCGCACCAACTATGACAAACTGGTCATGGAAATCTGGACGAATGGCATCCTCACCCCTGAAGAGTCCTTGCGTCGCAGTGCCAAGATATTGTTCCGCCAGCTTTCGGCGTTCAACCCAGAATCTGATTGGGATATTGAACAATCCTTTGAGCAAGTAACCAGCGCAGAAGACGAAGTAGAAACCAACCCAATGTATGATGTGCCCATCGAGGTGCTTGATCTTAGCACACGGGTTTATAACTCGCTTCGGCGGACAGGCATTACTACGGTTGGGGATGTGCTGGATATGCTCTATCGTGGGGAAAACGCCATGCTGGCGATTCGGAATTTTGGGCAAACTTCTTTAGAAGAATTGAAGGAACGCCTGACAGAGGGCGGTTATCTGCAACAACAGTAAGCCCTGTCGTAGCGGATGTGCCCAAACAAAAACCCCCACCCATTATGGTGAGGGTTTTTGTTATTGTGTGGGTAGAATTACTTTTGACGAACAGCTTGAACGGATAATTCAAGCGTGACTTCTTGGCTAACCAATAAGCCACCCGCTTCAAGTGCCATGTTCCACACCAAGCCAAAGTCTTCGCGGTTGATGACAGTGGTCGCATAGAAACCAGCGTGGTCGCTTTGTGGGTTGCTTTGTACGCCATAAAACTCAGCATCCAAGACTACAGACTTGGTGACATCTTTAATGGTTAAGTCACCAGTTACTTTAGCGTGGGTGTCATCTACTGCTTCAACAGCGGTGCTTTTGAAGGTGATGCTGGGGTAGTTTTCAACATCGAAGAAATCAGCACCCTTGAGGTGGTTATTGCGGTCTGCAACTTTGGTATCAACGGTGCTGGCATCAACGGTGGCTTCTACAGAAGCGGCAGAGGGGTTAGCCCCATCAAAGGTGATGGTGCCGGTGGGTCCTGCGAATTGACCGCGAACCTTGCTAATCATCATGTGGCGTACCGTGAACTCTGCGGTAGAGTGTACAGAATCAATATTCCAAGTAGACATGGTTTTGCTCCTCATTAGGTTAGTTGTTAAATGGACGCTAGTCCGTATTAACTCCAATTAAAGCGGACATCAGTCCGTTTGTCAAGGCTGATAAGGCGTGATCTCATACACTGTTTATCTTGTGGGGAATGAAAAACCGAGAGGGGATGCCTCTCGGTTGGGTAGATTATTTTTCTTCACGTAGGTGAGGATATAACAGCACATCACGGATGTTGCGCTGATTGGTGAGTAGCATGGTTAGGCGGTCAATGCCCATGCCAAATCCGCCGTTGGGTGGCATCCCATAGCGCATAGCACGTAGGTAATCCTCATCCAGCGGTGTTTCTTCGTCGTCGCCAGAAGCATACATCTGCGCCATATCCAAGAAGCGTTGTTCTTGGTCAAGTGGGTCGTTCAATTCGGTGAAGGCATTGCACATTTCCATGCCGGCGATGTATCCCTCAAAACGTTCCACGTGGAAATCATCGTAGTCTACACGCTTGGCAAATGGAGAAATGTCGCGCGGGTAGTCCAACAAGAAGGTGGGCTGGCGTAGCTTCGGTTCTACATACTCGCTCAGGAGGTGGTCAACCAAACGCCCCCACGTCAAGCCGTCTGCCACTTTGCCACCACGCTCACGGATTGCCTGCGTGAGCGAGACGGCATCCAGATGATCCATGTAGTCAATCCCGCTATCTTGTTTGATCGCTTCGCGTAGGGTGATGCGCTTCCATGGTGGGGTGAGGTCAAGCGTCTCCCCTTGATAATCAATCACGGTTGTGCCGTTGATCTGCATACACGCATGCGCAACCATGCGCTCGGTCAGGTCTGCCACATGCGTATAATCAATATACGCCTTGTAGAACTCAATCTGGGTGAATTCAGGGTTGTGCTTAAAGCTCACGCCCTCGTTGCGGAAGTCCCGCCCAATTTCATAGACGGCATCAATGCCACCCACCAACAATCGCTTGAGGTACAACTCAAAGCTAATGCGCAAGTACAAATCTTGCTTGAGTTGGTTGTGATGCGTGGTGAAGGGACGGGCAGCAGCCCCGCCATATAGAGGCTGCAAGATGGGGGTTTCCACTTCAAGGAAGCCTTCACCATCCATGAAATGGCGAATGGCGTTGACCACTTTGGCGCGTTTGATGAACACCTCGCGCACATCGCGGTTCACCGCCAGATCAGCATAGCGTTGGCGATAACGCGCTTCTACATTGTTGAACTCCCCATATTCAATCACCGTGCCATCATCAAGCGTTTGTTCTTTGATGAGCGGAAGGGGGGAAAGGGACTTTGCCAACAACGTGAGCGAAGTCACGCGGACGCTGATTTCACCGGCTTGGGTTGCCATCATCTGCCCACTTGCCTGTACAAAATCATCCATGTCGATGAGTTTATCTTTGAGTAAAGCGTAGTTGGTTTCTTGAAGGTCATTCACACGGACAAATAATTGAACGCGCCCGCTTTGATCTTCAATGTGCATGAAGGCGATTTTGCCCTTGATGTTCATGCGACGAATGCGCCCGCACACGGTGACGGTGGGTGCGGTTTCATCGGTGCCGCCGTTGTTGCGATGTTCGTTGTAGACGCTGATTGCCTGCGCGGTGGTATGGGTGCGTTCCACTCGCGCAGGGTACGCTTCGACGTTCTGCTCTTTGAGCGTTTTGAGCTTCTCTAAACGATCAGATTCAATGCGACTGGGTTTCCAATGAGAGGTGGGTTGTTCGGTCATGTATCATTCCTTACGGAAATTGGATGAATGAAAAGATACATTCATTGTCTCATAGAACCCACGAATGCTAAAGCATAAATCCGCTTACGCTTCCTTGATGCCTACGAAAAGCCAGTGGGTGGTTGCGCCTTCGTCCTCACGGATATGCTCCCCATATTGCCCAATGTGTAGCGGCTTGAACGGAGCGAATAACGGGGCGAGTTCATCTTTACGCTTGAAGTTGATGTAAGAGGTGGATTGTACCCGCGCCGTCTTGATCTCAATCTTCTTGAAGTCTCCCTCGCTGGCGGTGATGTATTGAGCATACCAGCTGTGATAAGACTTCATGGAAACGACAAACGCCCCGCCGGGCTTCACCTTGCTGTATACTCGCTCAACCATAGCGCGAATATCCGCATCACTCAAATAATAGAGTACCTGATTGGACATCCATAGGCTGAAGGTGTTCGGCTCATAACGATCCCAAATGCTAAGATCGCCTGCCTGATTGACAAAGAAGTTATCGGCATGGCTGGGCAAAATGGATTTCGCCTGTTGAATGGCTGTTTCGCTCACATCACAACCGTGTGGTGTGTAGCCTTGTTGCGCAAAGTACCACGCATGTTGACCCGATCCACACCCAAAATCAAACATGGCATCGGGTTCTTGCTTCAGCTCCCATTGCAAGATATGACGATGCACCCGTATGATGTGGGATTCGGGATAGATGAGACCATACCCATTTTGATAACGTGCCTCATAATCTTTGGTGGTGGTGGTTAAAACCTCGTTGCTCATGGTTTAGGATTCCTTGTGGACTAGAAATGCGAAAAGGATATTCTGTTGACGTTCAATACGGATGATTTCCCATTCTGTTAGTTCTGCCATCAGCGCGAATGTGGTAATGCTGAAAGCATATGGGGAATCGGTTGAGATGGCGACGAAAACAAACCCACCCTGACGGAGGAAACGGTGTGCCCCTTTCAGAAGGTGACGGCTCTCATCATCGTTGCGTAGCACTTGATTGAAGCACACGACATCGTATGGCTGTTCTGGGGTGGGTGTGTCAACATTCTGCAGATGTGATACCGTCCATCCCCGTTGCTCCAAAGAGGCTCCAAGTTCAGCATGCTGGCTTTTGATTTCTAACAGAGAGTGCGCCCCGCTCCCTATGTACGCTTGGGCAAAGCGCATGATCTCCAGTTGGGGGCTATACCGATCCGCTAACATCAGTGCTTCGAGATGTTCTAACGCCTCTAGCGTATCCAGCCATGCCACAACGCGGATGTTGTGGTGGTCAAGATACTGTTGAAAGTTTTCCTCATGACCCTGTTCCACCAAGTTAATGAAGAAGGTGTCATTTAACCCACGCACCAAGACTGCTCGTAAATGGAAGTGAGCAAGTCGGCGATTGAGCGAGGGCGTGGCGTAGTATCCCCAATCCTTGCGAGTGATGTCATATTCATTCCCGTTGTCGGTGAACAGTGTGATTTGCTCATCTACGCCTAGCGTGATATGAGCGCAATCGGAAAGGGTAATGCGCTCTCCGTTTGGTAAGGGGATATGAAAAATGCGCGGTGGGTTACTGAGTTCAATCTTCATGGTTTTGCTCCCTAAAGGCGATCAACGTACTGTAACCATAATTCTAAATTGACCAATTGCCACAAGAACATCATGTGGTTTTCTTGGTTCAGGCTGTTTTGAATAATGTTATCATGCTCTTCAACAAGTGACTCCACAACCGCCAAGTTGTAAATGCCACGCTCTCTAAACGACTGTGAGTGAAGGACATCGCGCAATAACGTTTCTTTGCCACTCCCCGCAAACCATTGTTGCGCTGGGGCGTTCCAACCCGTCTTCTTCACACGGGTGCGCGTTTCTTCTGGCAAGATGCCCCGCATTGCCTCACGCAATAGATGTTTAGAAACACCACTTTGATATTTATATTCGACAGGGATATTGAACATAAACTCGACCAGACGATGATCTAAGAAAGGCAATACATGCTCAACATTGTATGCTATCCCTTGTCGGTCTTCTGCACGCAGGCAGGGAGGAATTGTCTCACGGGTTAAGTCTTGGTAAGTGCGGTTATTCAAATAGCTATCAAATGGATGATCTAGGATGGGTTCAAAGGAGCGGATGTCGTAATAGTCAGGGTGAAGCGCATGGGCATAGCGGTTGATGCGGTCTCGATCGAAGCGAATACGTCCAGCATGGTTGAAGTCCACCAATCGCTTCAACGACTCTTCAGCAACCTGTGTAGATTTGCGGTACAGCGGGTGATTGTGGTAATGTCCCCATTGTTGAATCTCATGGGATAGACGCTCTTCTTGCTGACGGAAACGCAAATCCGCGAAGAAGAATAGATAATGCTCATATTCCCCTGCGTTCAGTTCATCTCCACCTAACCCACCGAACATCGCTTCAAAACCCTGTTCATGCGCTTGCTGGCAGAGCAAGTAATGTGAAAGCCAAGTTGCCGTAACAACAGGCTCATCATGAATGGCGACCATCTCACCGATGATCTTCATCCAATCAATTTGATTGCCGATGATAACTTGATGCCATTCCTCAACCGTTGAGGACAGCATCGTTTGAATCTCATCCGATTCATCGAATGTTTTATCCACATACACGGAGGAGAACGCATGGAACTTTTGCCCTTGTGTCGCCACCGCACTAGCTAAGACGGATGAAGAATCCATCCCACCCGACAGGGTGAATGCTAAGTTGGGCTTACGTTTCACGCGCCTTTGAACAGCATCCAAGATCAATTCACGATATTGTTGCGCTAACTCTGTGAAGGAAGCTGGGGGTTGTTCAGTGGGTTGTAACATCCAATAGCGCGAGATACTGGGTTTTCCTGTTTGCCAGCGTAAGGAATGGGCTGGGGGAAGTTGTTGAATGGCGGTGAAGGGAGAATGTTCTAAGCGATTATCATGTAACCGATAATGCGCCCCAGCATATAACGCGACATAGAGCGGATCTACTGCACGTGACACCCCTGGCAGGGTGAGTAGTTGTTTGGGCTGAGAAGCAACTGCGATGAAATCCGAGGTTTCGGTATAGTAAAGTGGCTTCACCCCGAAGCGGTCTCTAGCACACCACAAACAAGACTGATGATGGTCATATAACACAATGGAGAAATCCCCATTGAGGGTCTTCAACAAAGCCTCAAAGCCTAGCCGATGATATTGTTGGGCAATATATTCGGCATCGCTGATGGCTAACGGTTGGTCATGATAGAGCGTTCCATCCAAAACAATTGACACGGATTCATCAGAATAAAGATGAGGGGAGGGTTGCCACCCCGTCCATCCCAATTCGATTGGTGAATGAGCGATTGAGTGGGTTGCCCAATTGGGTTGTCCAAAGCAGTGGAGCATAGCCTGAACATGCACAATAGGATATGCAGTTTTATGAATCAGAATAGCGAGTCTGGACATTGGGATCGCCCCCTTATGTTGGTTGGTCATTCAGAGAATAGCGCAAGGCATGTATACCATTGAGCAAAGGCATTGTCAATTAGATCAGCAGGGTTGTATGAGGTTACTAGGATGAAACTGGAATGGGGCGGTGACATCTTAACCTAAAAAGAGGTAGCGGGCAGGCTTGTGCTATCTTTCATACGTGATCGCGCGTGGTGTGCTTATGGCATATACTGCTTCTCTTAGGGATTCCAACTCTTTAGAGCGGATGATTGGATGCTCACCCAAAGCAGCGTTTGGCGTTCCCCGTGTGACAATTCCGCTAACGCTCCATGTAACTATATAGGAATTGTAACACGTGCCCCTCACTCCAACACCCGAAAGCGGATCGGCGCGACGGTAACTTGCTCCCCATCTGTGAATGTCACCGTTGCCGACAAGCTATAGTCCCCTGCGGTGAGTTGCCACCACAAGACGTGATCGTCTCCAGCAGGATAAGTTTCACCATTCAAGACATATACCACCGATTGCGCCTTGCGTGGCAGTTGTAGGGCGAAGGGTACACGCTGGCTTTCAAGCGGTAAGCTATTCGATAGGGTGTAGGTGGCGAACGGGTACGGGGTATCAAAGCGGATGGGGGCACTGTGTGCGAGGGTGGGTGGCTCTTCCTCTAAGAACCACTCTTGCCGTGTGAGGGAACAGTCTCCCTGTGCCAACAAGCCTGTCTCGCTACAGATGGTGTGTTGCACCACACCCGATGGCACGGCGAAGGCAGCCTCGTTGGGATGATCCACCACCGAGCGCATCACCGCATGCCAGATGGGACCCGCCCCACTCAAGCCCGTGACATTGACCATCGGGGAGTGGTCAGCGTTCCCCACCCACACCCCAACCACCCAATCAGGCGTATACCCCATCACCCAATTATCACGCAGGGCGGTGGTGGTGCCCGTCTTGACCGCCGCTGGACGACCGATATTCAAGATCGAATGTGCCCCCATGCCCGGCGTGCGTGCGCGATCATCGCTTAGAATGTCGCTGATGAGAAAAGCGACGCGCTCATCCAATACCCGACGTGGGCTGGAGGCGGGGCGCGTGTAGAGAACTTGTCCGCTGGTGGTTTCCACGCGCTCAATGAGTTGGGCGGGGGTGTAATTGCCACCATTCGCTAACGCCCCATACGCTGTGGTCAAGTCCAACAACCGCACGGCACCGCCCCCCAACGTGATCGACAAATCGAGATTGGGGAGGTTCTGTAGCGAGTCCACGCCCAACTGTGCCATGAGCGTTTGCAAGGCAGGCACGCCCACCTGTTCCAATGCCAAGACCGACGGGATATTGTACGAGGATGCCAACGCGGTACGAATGCTCACCGCGCCGTGTTCCCGTAGATCAATGTTGCGGGGCACATAACTTTCTTGCTTGCGCGTGACGAAGGCGGTTTCTACATCCATCAAGAGTGTGGCGGGATTCCAAGCAGGGGGGCGCGTTGGATCAAAGGTGAGCGCGTAAGTGAACGGTTTGAGGGTACTGCCGGGTTGGCGTAAAGCGGTAGCGAGGTTGATCGCGCCACTGATGCTGGCATCAAAATAATCTGCGCTCCCTAGCAACACGCGCACCGTCCCATCACGGGGATTCATCACCACTACCGCTCCGTTGGTGGCGTGTGCAGGGACAGCGTAAGGATCGCTAGGGTGGTTGAGTTGCGCTAACTGACGTTGCACAAGGCGTTGGGTGGCGTTCTGCCAGTCTAAATCAAGGGTGGTGGTGATCTCTAATCCTTGTGTGTACAGGGCATCGGAGTAGAACTGTAACACCCAATCCCACACCATCAACACGGCATGAGGCGCGTGAATGGGGTAGGGAACGCTGGCGAATTGTAGGGCATCCTCTTGTGCCTGTTGCGCCTGTTCAGAGGAGATCGCCCCATGTTCCACCATCAAACCCAACACCACCGCCTGACGCTGGCGCGTCGCCTCGATGGCAAGCAGGGGATTGTAATAGGCAGGTGCTTGGGGAATCCCCACCAACAAGGCACATTCCGCCAAAGATAGCTGATGGGCAGGCTTGGCAAAATACGCATACGAAGCGGAGCCGAGTCCATAGGCAAGGTTGCCGAAGTTGGCTTGATTGAGCCACAATGCCAGAATCTCATCTTTAGCATAGCGTTGCTCCAGTTGAACCGCCAAGACCATCTCTTGGAGTTTGCGCCGTAGGGTGCGTGGGGCACTCTCATGGGGATGGAGCAAGAGCATGCGTGCCACTTGTTGGGTGAGGGTGCTACCCCCTACGGGAGCGTTCGGGTGGCGCACGATAGACCATCCTGCCCGTAGTACCCCACGCCAATCTATGCCGCTGTGTTCATAGAAATGGGTGTCTTCTGTGGCAACCGTACCCATCAAACAGAAGCGGGGAATCTCCTCAAGCGATAATGAGCGTTGTCGCCCCGGACGGTTGTCAGGGGTGAGTTCATAGAGCAGGCGACCGTGCCGATCATAAATGCGTGTGGAGGGTAAAATGAGGTTCGCGTCTAACTCGTCTAACTTGGGCAACCCCACCATGACCCAACCCACCCCCCCTAACAAGGTTGCCAACAGCGCAAGGATTCCAAATCCGAATAACCTTTTGTACAACATCATTCCCTCAAGTGAGCCTGATTACGCTACAATGAATGGGTGAATGAGTGCTAATGGTGGTGTGCAATCCATGACAACCCAACCCCCCAATATGGTTAATCACGAGCATACCACACAACGCGCGGTCTCTGCTCCACCCACGTCGCGCCAGCAACCGTTGATTCCCCTACCGCCGTCTCAACAAGGGTTGCCTCCGCCTCGTCCCTCGCGTCGTGCCCCTACAACCCCCACGCGCCCCCTGCCGATCGCGCTGATCTTGCTCGTCCTGTTGCTGATCTTTTTGGTGCTGGGGTTAGCCATCTTGATTGTTTACGCTCCCAACGCCTTTGACCCGTACATACCAGGGCGGTTAAGCACGCGCACCCAAGTCGCGCAATTCATTCAGGAGACTGAAGGAGCGTTGCAAAGTGTTGCCCAACAGTTAGCGCAAGAACGCACCCAAGCCGTGTATGATCTTGCCCTCACCGCCACCGCGCTGGAACAGGGAAGCAACACACGTGCCACCGAGAATGCCTTGCGTGTGCTTCATACGGTGATCGCGCTGGAACAAACAGCGACTTATGGCGCGTATCAGTTGGATGTCACGCGCACTGCATCCGCCTTACAGGTGCGATTCAGTGATGCCACCGCCAGCGCAAATGCGTTTCACTTCAGCATGACCCAAACTCAAGTAGCGCGTCCCACCCTTGCCCCCGTTTGGTTGCCTACCGCGAGTGGGGATGAAATCATCATTCCGCTGGCAGAAACGGTTTTGTACGCCGACACATTTGATAACGGCTTGGCATCGTTGTGGGTGCAACGGGGCGCGTGGGCAACCACCAATGGGAAGGCGTATTCCGCCATCTGTGGGACGGACATCACCGTGAGCGTGCCCACGCGCTCGCACTTTGCTGTGGAGTTCACCGCCGAAAATCATACTGCCCAGTATGCGGTTCAGTTGGGATATGGGGAACAGACGCATCTGTGGGTCAACTTTGGCTTAGGGGGGGCGGTGTGGTGGCTTTCGGATAGTGGGCTAACCGTGTCTGATGCGACGATCCCGAACGCCTATGATGCCACCCGTAGCAACCGCGTGCGCGTAGAAGTTCGTGAGCGCGTGGTGAGTGTGTTCATGAATGGGAATCCGCTGGTCTCGCGTGAGTTGAGCTTGCCCGTCACCAGCCCCGTTGGGATTTACACCTGTCCCACCGCTGACGGCATCCCTCTCTTTGATGATTTTACCCTGTTGGCACTCCCTTAATCCGTTGCTTATACGAGTGTGCTATAGTCAATCCCAATCACTGGATCCATATTGATGAAAGGTTACATGAGACTTATGACCCGTTTCTTGCTGTTTGTGCTTGCATCCGTTCTATTGACTTTGGGGGGGAGGGCGACATATGCCCAAGAGACCCCCTCCTATCCAACCGTTGCCATGCTTCATCTGGTGGAATTGCCCTCGCGCGATTTGGTTTCGCTGGCGCAACGCCTCAAAGGGTTAACCGAAGTTCCCGCCCCACCGATGAACCCTGACCCGTTCACTGTGGGGACAGTGCGGACGTTTTGGGTTTCCAATAGTGACACCAATCAAACTTTTCAGATTAAGGCAACCTTGCAAACGGTTGGCGAGCATATCTATTTGTGGGTGGAAAACGGCATTGAGATTGATCCCGTCCGCTTACAAGACCTTGCCGACCAATTTGACCGCGACGTTTATCAACAGGTGCGCGACTTGTGGGGAGAAGAACCCAGCCCTGGTATTGATGGGGATCGGCGCGTGCATGGCTTATTTGCCAACAACTTGGGGGATGGACTAGCCGCATATTTTGCCGCCCGTCATGCCGCCCCCACCGAAGCAGACCCCCAAAGCAACGAGATGGAAATGTTCTTCTATAACTATCCTGCGGTGGAATCCATCATTGGAGACTTCACACTTGCCAGCATTACCGGTCATGAGTTCCAACACATGATCCGCTCGGCGGTGGATGATAACGAAGAGGGGTGGCTGGATGAGGGCTTTTCGGAGTTCACACAGTTTTACTTGGAAGCAGGGGATGCTTATCCCTCAGCAGAATTTCTACGCAATCCCTCTACACAACTGAATACTTGGAACAGCTTAGGTGAGAATACTGCCCACTACGGCGCATCCACCCTCTGGCTTGTGTACCTACATGACCGCTTCGGCTTGGAATTCATCCGCGACATCAGCCAAGAGCCGTTAGATGGGCTGATCGGGATTGATGCTGTTTTGGCAGAAGGGGATTATGGCGTAACCGTGGAAGAAGTATTCGCGGATTGGGTGGTGGCTAACTTCGTGTGGAATGCGGATGAAACGCCAGAAGGTATCTACGGTTACGATTCTCTCCCTCCGCTGGGTGAAGTTGCCGTCACCCCTTCAAGTAACCTTTCGCTCATGCGTGATCTCACGCTGGCACAGTACGGCACTGATTACTTCAGTTGGGATGCGCCCCTGCCTGAAACGGACTTGACCGTCAAACTCACCTTTGATGAGACGATTCCCTTGTTGGGTGCGCCAGCACAGGGGGGCATAGCGTATAGCTTACGCGGAGACAGCATTGATACCACGTTGACGATTCCACTAGACTTGACGAACACGACCGCGCCAGAGCTACGTTTTGATGTGTGGCACAACATCGAAGAGTTTTGGGATTATGGCTATGTGATGGTGAGTGCAGACGATGGGCGCACATGGGACATTTTAACCAGCGAAGCAACCACCACCGATGATCCTAACTACACCGCCTATGGCGCGGGCTACACCGGCGAGAGCGTCAACTGGGTGGCGGATCGTGTCGATTTATCGGCATACATGGGGCAGGCTGTCCTCATCCGCTTTGAACTCATCAACGACGATGCCATCAATCAAGACGGTTTAGCCGTGGATAATGTGCGCTTAATCGACGGGGAGCGCGTGATCTTCAGTGAGGGCTTCGACGACCTCGCCCTACCGAGTGGCTGGCAAGCGGACGGTTGGATCATCACCGATAACCGCTTGCCACAAGCTGTGTGGCTTCATGCCATCCAACGCACTGCTAATGGCTTTCATGTGGGGCGTTGGAACGTCACCCAAAGTGAAGCGGTAACGTTCCGTTTGTTGCCCGATGTACAAGCTGTCACCTTCAGCGTTTCTCCCTATGCACCGTTCACCACCGTTCCGCTAGGGTTACAGGTGATCGTGCAAGCGATTGCCTACAACATGTAATGTAGATCAATTACGGACGGGGTGCTGGTTGGCTCATGCTCATGAACGGGCTAGAGAGTGCCACCGCCCCTGTTCCATCGGTACTCATGATGTATAACAGGCTAAATTCTGTTCCATCCGCGGCGCGTTCAAGTGAGCTATAGATGATTTTGGTCAAGCCATTTTGATCTACCACCCATTGCGGGGATGATTTGCGCGATAGGCTATGGGTTAGCTGGTAGCTATCTTCTAAGGGCAACCGCGCGAAATCTATATCAGCGTATTCGGTAGGGATGATGCCCAATTCATCATCAGATTGTGGCGGGTTGAGTGGCAGATCCAATAGGTGGATTTGTGTCATCCCGCTGGTATCGGATACAAACGCGATTTTATCCCCGTTAGGAGAGAAGGCAGGCATGGCTTCCACAGCCGCGGTGGTGGTTAAGCGCGTTTGTTGCGAGCCATCCGTAGCCATAAGATACAATTCGGGGTTGCCGTCCCGTTCCGAAACAAACACGATCCACCCATCATCCGACGACCAATCTGCCTGACTGTTGCTTGTCCCCGTCGTGGTCAGCTGGACAAGGTTTGACCCATCCACCGCAGACATGCTATAGAGTTCTGCCACGCCTGAACGATCCGACGTGAAGACTAAGCGTGTTCCATCCGCCGAGAGCGCGGGTTGCACTTCGTTACCAGCGGGCGAAGCGGATAGCCGTTGTGCGCCGAACGGGCTACTGACATCCACATAATAGATATAGGTATTTCCCTCTCCGTTGCCATTGAAGTACAAACGTTCACCATTAGGATGCCACGTTGGGTTGCTCTCTAATGCGCTGTCATACGTCAACCGCAAGGGGCGAGCAGTGGGAGCAGCAGGATTGATGACGATCAAATCACCAGGGTAAGCTAGGTTGGGATTCAAACTTCCGCTTTGCCCCACACCCACCACCTGCATGGTATTGAGGCGCGGAACAATGTCACGCGCTGGAGGGAGCGTTGCCAACGGGGGTAATGTGGGGGGGATGCTCGGTGGGGGCGTGATGACCGAAAACGTTGGGGTGACATCGGCGAGGGTGGGCAAGATCACTTCTGGCGTGGGACTTGCCCCACACGCACTGATGAACAATAGGATGAATCCTAAGCAAGCACGACGCGCGTTAAGCATGAGACAGGCTCTCCTGAGACTTGGATGAATACCCACCTATTGTAACACATCTACGCTCCCCCACACGTCATGAGGCAGCTTGAACAGGTGACGCAGAACAATCGGGGCGTAAGATGGTGATCTGGCGATCTTGGACGGTGAAGGTGTGGCATAGCTCAAAAGGATGTTCCTCTAAATACGCCACCATACCCGGATCATAATTCATGTGATCCTCCACAAAGATAATCACCGTTGGCTTAACGCGCTCCCATACTTGGATCGGCTCATCCACATTGAACGTCACCATAGCAGTCACTTCAGAAGCATGTGAGATCACGCGCGGTTGTCCGCTGTTGGGGAAGACCCACAATAACTGGTGGGTGCTATACAGCACATCATCCTCAGTGACATAAGCAGGCAGAATCGTTTTCAACTCATCGTATAAATAGGTGGGTAATTCTCCTGTACGAAGCCAATTTCCTACGACTTTCCATTGAACGAAGTCCACCATCTGCACGGTGAGCATTCCCAACACCACGACTATCACCCATGTACGGGTGGTGAGTTCGCGCGTCCACGTCCCCTGCATCAACAGAACGCCGATAGGAATGAAGTACAACATACCAAAGTGCCAAATGTAGCCCTGTGTATCTAAGAACCATGCTGTGCCTACCGTTAAGCCGATGACAACACTAACGAAACGATCGTGTGCTTGTCTCCGCCACAGCAAGAAGACGATGCCTGCCAGAATTAGCACGCGCTCTAAGGCGGAATCCCACGTATAGAAGAAGAACGGGTTACGATAATGTCCTACACGATAATAACGCAGATGATCCAGATAAGCATGAAGACCACCAACAGGGTTCAAATTTGCTACCCAGTAAATGATAACCCCGATGAGTGCACCTGCTCCAAATCCAAGCGCGTCCAAGAAGGTATTTCGGTTGCGCTCTTTGATGAACCTTCCCATGTACCATAATGACCATGCCCCAGCGAATACAACCCCACCAGCATGAACATTCAGCGATGCTGTCACCACCAAGCCAATGAAGGCACTCCACACGATACGTTCACGGGTGACAGACAGCGTGCGGAAATATGTCACCGCATAGAGCGTCCATGTGCCCACCACCGTGAGCAAATGCTTGGGGGCATAGTCCCATTCGGGAATGAACATCGCGCTCATCAGGAAGGCAGTACTGGTGATCGTGGCGGTTTTGCCACCGTATAGGTTGCGCGTTGCCAAAAATAACCCTATCCCAGCCACATAATAGGTGAGCAAATTCACCACGCGCCCAACGCGAACGGTGTTGCCAAACTGTTCCACTAACCATGCGTAGGGGACAATCTGCCAGGGCAAACCGGGCTTTATTATCACCGGTTCTTCAAGCAGGGTACTATTGTAAACATGACCACTCACAAACCAACTTGACCCATAATCTATCCACTGTGCTTCATCCGGGTTGAAGCTATCAATCGTCACGACTGTGAGCAGGTTAGGCAAGAAGAATGCCACCACCAAACCCCACCCAATCCATTGCCATCGTTGTAGTGCTATCTTGGGGGGATACAGTAGCAATAGGGCAATCGCTCCAAGCGTGAGATTAAGCCACACCCACTGCTTAAGTTGAGGTTCAATATCGGTGAAGGTGACACCCATCCCCAACAATAGGCAGCCCACGCTAAACCCAAGTGCAACTTGAGAGGAAACTTTAGGCAAAAAGGCTACGCCCTTGATAGCGACCAGCGCAAGGGTTGCCCACCCCAAACACACGATCCCATATCCGACTAATGCGAGCGCATACGCCACGCTATACCGCCCCCATACGCTTG
>JBMOEO010000025.1:0-39866 GCA_049318945.1 Phototrophicaceae bacterium
CTTCTAATGCTTTGACATCCAAGTCAGCTACAACATCCGCCATGTCTGCCAAGATGACCACCTTGTCAGGGCGAACATCAACCACGCCACCATATACTGCAAAATGCTCTTCAGTCGAACCTTTACGCACAACCAAATCACCAAAGTTTAAGGTGGTTAGGATCGGCGCATGGTTTGGCAAGACACCCATCTCACCTTCACTGGCAGGGATGATAACCATATCGGCAGCAGGTTCATCAAAGATTTTACGTTCCTGTGTAATGACCTCTACATGGATCGGCATGGTGGCTTAGTCTCCAGCCGCCGCATTGATCCTGTTGTAAGATTCAATTACTTCATCAATGGTGCCCTTCATCTTGAAGTAGTCTTCACCAATATGGTCGACCCCACCATCCAAGATCATACGGAAGCCACGCACAGTATCTCCAACCTTAACATAGCGACCTTCCAAGCCGGTGAACTGAGCGGCTACAAACATGGGTTGGGTCAAGAACCATTCGATCTTACGAGCGCGTGCAACGATCATCTTATCTTCATCAGACAATTCTTCTACACCCAAGATCGCAATGATGTCTTGCAAGTTCTTATAACGTTGCAAAACTTGTTGAACGTCACGTGCAGTCTTGTAATGTTCCAAGCCAACCACGTTAGGGTCAAGAATGTTGCTGGTGCTAGAAAGCGGATCAACCGCAGGGAAGCGTCCTTGTGCGGCAATCGCACGTTCAAGCGCGATCGTTCCGTCCAAGTGGGAGAATACTGCTACTGGAGCAGGGTCAGAATAATCATCTGCAGGTACATAAACCGCTTGTACAGAAGTGATTGAACCGCGCTTGGTGGAGGTAATGCGTTCTTGCAATTGACCCATTTCATCCGCCAAGGTGGGTTGGTATCCTACTGCGGAAGGCATACGCCCCAACAATGCGGATACTTCTGCCCCCGCCAAGGAGTAACGGAAGATGTTGTCAATGAACATCAACACATCACGACCTTCGTCACGGAAGTGTTCTGCCATCGTCAAGCCAGAGAGTGCCACACGCAAACGAACACCGGGAGGTTCATTCATCTGACCGAAGACCATCGCTAGTTTATCCAAAACGCCGGCTTCTTTCATTTCGTGGTAGAGGTCAGTACCTTCACGAGTGCGTTCCCCTACGCCTGCAAACACAGACAAGCCAGAGTGCTGGGTAGCAATCGAGTTAATCAACTCCTGAATGGTAACGGTTTTCCCTACGCCCGCACCGCCAAAGATTCCGATCTTACCACCCTTTGTAATGGGGGCGATCAAATCAATAACCTTCAAGCCGGTTTCAAAAACTTCAATGCGTGTGGATTGTTCTTCAAACTCTGGAGCGCGAGCATGGATGGGTTTGCGTGGGACATCGGCGGGAACGGCTGCGCCTTGATCGATCGGGCGACCCAATACATTGAATACGCGCCCCAAAGAAGCAGGACCCACTGGAACAGAAATGGCACGACCGGTTGCGAAAGCTGGTACTCCGCGTTGCAAACCGTCTGTGGTATCCATTGCCACGGTGCGCACAGCGTTATGTCCCAAGTGCATCTGCACTTCCAAGATCAAGTCTTCGCCTTCTTCACGTGGAACACGGATAGCATCATAGATATTCGGGAGTTGATCTTGTGGAAATTCAAAATCCACCACCGCACCCAGAATCTGTGTAATCTTTCCTTGAATTTCGCTCATCTTTTCCTTCGCTTCATCTTTTTGACAAGCACAACTTAATTGCTTGTTACTTCAGTTGATAAGGCGGATGCCCAAACCATAAGCATGAGCATCCACTTCGATTACAGGCTAAACACCTGCGTTATAAATTTCCTCTGCTATGTTATCCAAGGTCTCTTGCAAGGCTTCTGCGCCGCCCACAATATCCAAGATTTCAGCGGTGATGCTGGCTTGGCGTGCTTTGTTATAGACCAAAGTGAGATCACCAACCAGTTCAATGGCATTATCAGAGGCATTCTTCATAGCAACCATACGAGAAGCATGCTCGCTCGCTTGGCTTTCTAACAACGCCTGATACAGCTGTAGCTCGGTAAACCGAGGCACAATCTCATCCAGAACCGCATCAGGGGTGGGTTCAAATTCATATTCCGACATGTTGCTAGAAACTTGCGGAACATCCTTCACATACTCTGACAATACAATATCGTCAGTGGTATACGGTAGAAGAGGCAACAAGCGTAATACAACTGGTCGTTGGGTTAAGGTGTTGATGAAGTCTGTATAGGCAACAAACACCTCATCAACTACGCCATTTAAGAAGTCATCAATGGCAGCGCGTGCAATCGGTGATATATCCGAAACCGTTGGTTCAGGGGGCAAGTTGCTAAATTCAGCAACCACCTTCTTGCCCGTTCGGATCATCGTATCACGCCCTTTTTGCCCAACGGTGACATACTGAATGGGTGCGCTAGAGCGTTCCGCAAAGCGCGTTGCGGCACGAATCACGTTGGTATTGTAAGACCCTGCCAAGCCACGGTCAGAGGTAATCAAAACAATTTTGACGTTCTTCACTTCTGTACGGGCACTGAGCAATGGATGGAGGGGAACCCCTTTGATTGCGGTGCTTTGTACATTCAGGAGAATCTCCCATGCTTTTTCAGCATAAACGCGAGTGGCAAGAGCGCGTGCTTGGGCACGACGCACGCGAGAAGCGGAGACCGCCTCTAGTGCGCGTGTCACTTGCGAAATATTCTTGACACTGCGAATACGCTTTCTAATTTCACGAACATTTGCCATTCGGTTACTGTCCCCTATGCTTAGTTAGAAGCAGGTGCCCAATTCTCATTAAAGGATTTGATGATCGCTTCTAGTTGGAGATTGCGCTTACCGCCGTCAACTTTTTCTAGCTTGAGTTGTTTGTTCTTGGCAATGTCTTCATACAAATCAGCGTGTTGAGTCTTAAAGAAGCGGACAAATTCACTTTGCCATTGCTTCACCTTATCAACAGGAATGGTGTCCAACAAGCCATTGGTGCCGGCGTAAATGGCAACAACTTGATCCGCTAAGGGAAGCGTCAAGTATTGTGGTTGCTTCAACAATTCTTGCAAGCGCAAACCACGATCTAACTGTTGTTGAGTTGCCTTATCCAAGTTAGAGCCGAATTGGGCAAATGCTGCCAACGCGCGGAATTGTGCTTGTTGAATACGCAAACCGCCTGAAGTGTCCTTCATTGCTTTTGTTTGTGCAGCAGAACCTACACGGCTAACACTGATACCGGCGTTGATGGCAGGACGTTGACCCGCGTTGAAGAGTTCACCTTCAAGATAAATTTGACCATCCGTAATAGAGATTACGTTGGTTGGTACGAATGCAGAAACGTCACCCAATTGAGTTTCAATCACGGGCAACGCCGTTAAGCTACCGCCACCGCGTGCTTCGCTCAATTGTGCGGCGCGTTCCAACAAGCGACTGTGCAAGTAGAACACGTCACCAGGGTACGCTTCGCGTCCTGGGGGACGACGCATGAGCAAGGATACTTGGCGATATGCCCACGCATGGCGCGACAGATCATCATAGACACATAGGGCATCCATGCCGTTTTCCATGAACCATTCACCGATGGCGCACCCAGAATAGGGAGCAATGTATTGGAGGGCGGCTGCTTCTGAAGCAGTGGCAGCAACGATGATGGTATGTTCCATTGCGCCATGTTCTTCAAGTGTTGCTACCAAGCGGGCGATTTCACCACGACGCTTGCCAATCGCAACATAAATACAGAACAAATCTTGTCCCTTTTGGTTGATGATGGTGTCAATGGCAACCGCGGTTTTACCAATCTGACGATCACCGATAATCAACTCGCGTTGACCACGACCGATCGGGATCATCGCATCAATTGCCACGATACCCGTTTGAACCGGACGGTTCACGCTTTGACGTTCCATTACACCGGGTGCAATACGTTCAACGTTGTAGCGTTCGCTAGTGGCGATGGGACCTTTGCCGTCGATGGGTTCACCCAACGCATTGACCACGCGCCCAAGCAACTCACGCCCAACCGGCACCGACGCAATGCGCCCTTGCGGACGAACCTCAGCACCTTCTTTGATACTGCCGTAGTCACCCATGATGATGACCCCGACATTATCGCTTTCTAGGTTGAATGCAATTCCCTGTGTACCGTTGCTGAAGGTGACAAGTTCATTAAAGCGCACATTAGCCAAGCCGGAAACACGCGCAATACCATCACCAATTTCCTTTACGAAACCGATCTCAACGGCTTCGACCCGTGGTTGATATTCCTCGATTTGCTTGAGGAATGAATCGTAAATGTTCAACATCTCTGCCATACTACGATCTTACACCTTTCACGCACAAACTGAATCATAAAGTGCTGGTTAGCACATTAAGTTACATCACTGCATATTCCCCTTAAAAGAGGAATAAGTGCAATATTGCACAAATAGTTCTTGTATTTTAACTGATGTTGCCCATAACGTCTACTTCTGGTTTCGATTATGTTGACGTATCTGGATTTCTGGGAGTCTTTCCACCCAATTGTGAAGAGCGTTGATATGCGCCCCAGATAGCACGTGCAATAGCATGGCGGAATCCCTCATGCTCAAGGTGATATAACCCTTCAGCGGTTGTGCCTGCAGGGCTAGTCACTTGATTGCGCAAAACAGCAGGATGTTCCCCACTCGCCTCCAGATAGGCACTGGTGCCCTTGATGGTTTGCATCACCAACGTTTGCGCCTCTGGGCGTGTAAAGCCCAAATGCACCGCTGCATCAATCATTGCTTCTACAAACAGCAAGACAAAGGCAGGTCCCGATCCACTCACAGCGGTAGACATATCAATGGCTTGTTCTTGCTGTACCCTCATCACCACGCCCAACGCACTGAGCAGTTGTTCAGTGATGGCTAGGTATTCATCGTTGACAGCACTAGAGGCAACCCAAACCGTCATCCCTTGTCCAATGGCACCCGGCGTATTGGGCATAGCACGTACAACTGAACTCACATTTAAGGCGGTTTTGATGGTATCAATAGTCACACCCGCCATGATGCTGATGACCAAATCAACCTCTGATAACTGCCCACGCAATTGTTGGCAAGCAATGTGGAAGTATTGGGGTTTGATCGCCAGAACAAGGATATTGACATGTTCCACCACTCCATGACTGTCCATAGCGTGAAGGATGCCAAACTCTCGCACCAGTTTTGCCCCTTTGGCTTGGTCAGGATCAACGGCGATTAGATCATGTGGGGCGATTAATCCCCCTTCCACGATCCCTTTAATCATGGCACTACCCATCATGCCCGCACCAATGAACGCAACTTTCTTATCAGTGGAAGGCATGGCTATACATTCGCAATCGGCAGTGCATACGGCAAATGGTCTTTACAATATTGTACTGCTTGTTGAACTCGCTCCATCTGAACGGCTACACCGATACCATTTTCGGTTGGAGTGGCAATCGTACTATCGGGGCGGATCACAAATGGGGGTTCGGTGACATCGGGATCATAATAACGATCGGTTGCTGAGATGTCACAGGGGAGGGTGACACCGGGTAAACTGGCGAAAGCCAGATTAGCTGAACGCCCAATACCCGTTTCCAACATTCCACCAATCCACAAGGCAATTCCATTTTCAACACAGAAGCGGTAAATCTTGATGCTTTCGGTAAAGCCCCCCACCCGTGCAGGTTTCAGGTTGATGATTCGGCATGCCCCTAGCTCAATCGCCAACATCGCATCATCCACTGTGGTGATGCTTTCATCTAAACAAATCGCCGTTTCAATTTGTGGTTGCAACTTGCTATGTTGATAGATGTCGTTATAAGGGAGAGGTTGCTCAATCATCAGCAGCTCATAATCATCTAACTGCCGAAGATGTTCAGCATCCTGAAGGGTGTAGGCAGAATTGGCATCCAACATCAACATCACATCAGGGAAGGCAGCACGAACCCCCTGCGCCAATTCAATATCCCAACCCGGCTTGATCTTGAGTTTGATGCGTTGATAGCCTTGTTGAAGTCGCTTCTCGATGATGGCAAGGGTGCTTGCCACATCATCCTGAATACCGATGCTCACCCCAACCGTGGCAAATCCCTTACTGGTTTGAGGCACACCATTGATTTCCCCCACAAGTTGAGAGAAATAAGTTGAGAGAGGCAGTTGATGAAGTTGCGCAAAAGCATCATAGACTGCTTGTTCAATGCCGTGCTTGGCGATGGGATGTCCGCGAACGTGGCTCATGCGGGCTACAATCTGATCGGGTTGGGTGAGTTTACATCCAATCAATTGAGGGATGAGGAATTGCGAAAGAACATGTAAAGCAATCCCTACAGTTTCATAGGCATAGCCGGGATAAATTTCTGCGGGAGATTCTCCCCAACCAATGATGCCCTCATCCGTGAATAACTGAACCAAGATGGCAACCTTAAAGGGTTCTTTGCCAAAACTTGTCCCTAGTCGCTCAACGAGAGGCATAGCAATCGGATATAGTTCTACCTTACGAATCGTTAAACTGCTCATACAAACTCCAAGAAATACTCTCTTATAAACTACCTTTAGGTTTTGCTCGAAACATATATCTCATGGCACGCATCAGATTATGCTTTCGAGGAAGGTACAATAACAATGTGTCTTCTAAGCGACGAGGACGCAAACCAAAATAATGGTATAGATTCCCTAAGTGGGCGGTGCGGTTGGAAGCGAGAATATCAAACCATTGTGCGGTAATGAGGCTTCGCCGTGAAAAGACCGAAAGAAGGCGCGTAATGAAGCGCATACTATAAGGTGGCACGGACAAGATCAGGCGATAACGACGCGAAACACGCATCACGGTTCGGTATAAATCGTGTAGCGAAATGTACTCTGCCCCACCGATTTCTAATACACGGTCAACCGTATCAAGATTGGTGAGCGCAACCAACATCGCTTGTACTAAATCATCCACATAAATGGGATGAAGCACCACTTCACCGCGTCCGGGCATCAGCACAAAAAAGGGGTTGAGGGTCATAACCATAGATAAGTGGTTGATGAAAGCATCCTCCTCACCAAATAAAATGCCACAACGTATAATGGTATACGCCAAACCACTCCCCTTCACAATGTCTTCCAATAATCCTTTAATACGTAGCAAGACAAAGGAAGAGGCAGGGGTTGCCCCAAGATGACTCAACATGATGATGCGCCCCACCCGTGCCACACGTGCAGCTTCAATGAGATAGCGCGTTCCCACCAAGTCAACACGCTCCAGATCCACTTCACTCCCCCACCATTGGGCACTCTCTAAATGGATGATAACATGTACCCCTGCCACAGCTTGATATAGCTTTTCTTCATCATCCATCGTACAAAAAACAATTTCTGGCATGGGATTCCAATTAGGAAGTTGCTTTTGTTGGTGGGGTGGCAAAACACAACGAACCGCATAGCCTCGCTCCAATAGAGCAGACATCAAACGTTTTCCGACAAAGCCTATAGAACCAGTGACAAGAATCATGAGAGGACAGTATACCAGCGATCACAAAAAATTGTAACCAATTGTAGCGTGTGGGGTTATGGTGTGATAGCACTGTTTGACATGTTGAATGCTTGAATATTGATGAAGCGTGCGCCATAGTATTATGTGGTAAAGACGCAAGCGGAGGATTACCGTGGAAAGAAAACGGGTTGTTATAACCGGCATGGGTATCTTATGCCCTACAGGAAACACTATCGAAGAAGCATGGTTGAATACATCGCAGGGACAATCAGGTATTGATTTCATGAAGCGTGTAGATACCTCTCGGATCGCCAACCATATCATGGGCGAGGTGAAGAACTTTGACCCTAATGAGGTTTTTGGTAAACGCGAAGCCCGTCGGATGGATCGTTGCATGCAGTTAGGGTTGGCTGCTGCCCGTCAAGCCATGCAAGACAGTGGCTTGGTGATTACTGAAGAAAACGCTTACCAAGTCGCTTGTATCATTGGCTCTGGCGTGGGGGGGATTGAGACAACCGTTGATGCAGATCGCAGTATGAATGAACGTGGGCATAAAGGTGTTAGCCCCTTTGCTGTTCCCATGATGCTCATTGATAGCACAGCAGCACGTGTCTCCATTGAATTTGGAATTAGAGGTCCTAACTATTGCATCGTCACAGCTTGTGCCACGGGCAACAACGCCATCGGGGAAGCGGCGGAGAAGATACGCTATGGGCATTGCATTGCTGCCATTGCCGGAGGAACAGAATCGGCATTCGTAGAAGTGGCAATTGCCGGCTTCAACAACATGACCGCCCTCTCATCAGAGAATGAAAATCCCCAACAAGTCTCTCGCCCGTTTGACTTACATCGGAACGGATTCGTGATGGGTGAAGGAGCAGGGATTGTCGTCTTAGAAGAGTTGGAACACGCGCTTGCACGAGGGGCAAACATCTATGGGGAGGTACTTGGGTATGGTAGCACTTCAGATGCACACCACGCTACCGCTCCAATGGAAACCGGGGAGGGTGCTTACCACGCGATGAAGTTCGCCATTCAAGACGCTGGCATAGAACCCAGTCAGATTGATTATGTGAATGCGCATGGAACAAGTACCAAACTCAACGACAAAGCAGAAACACAAGCAATCAAAAAAGCACTTGGCGATCATGCTTATCGAGTTAGCATCAGTTCCACCAAATCCGTGACGGGGCATCTACTAGGCGCGGCAGGAGCTATCGAAGCGATCTTCTCGTTGATGGCTATACGAAATAACTTCGTTCCACCTACCATCAACTTGACCGACCCCGACCCCGATTGTGATTTGAACTATACGCCCAATCAAGGGGTATCTCGTGAGATTAAAACCGTCATGAGCAACGCATTTGGTTTTGGCGGACATAACGCCGTTCTTATTCTTGGTGAATACACACACAATGGCAAAGCGTAAAAACACGCAATCCCAACGATCCTACCAACGATATGCGCATGTTGTTGGATGGGGCATGGCTGTCCCAGAACAGGTACTCACCAATGATGATATGGCAGCAATTGTTGATACCAACGATGAATGGATTCATTCACGCACCGGCATCAGACAACGCTATATCGCCAATGATAAAGAAACAACCGCCAGCTTAGGCTTGGCTGCCGCTAAAAAAGCATTAGAGAAAGCGAACACACTAGCCAGCGATGTGCAACTCATCATCGTTGCCACATCCACACCCGAAAATATCTTTCCCAGCACTGCCAGTTTAATACAGGGGTGGCTGGGGGCAAATCGCGCCGGTGCCTTTGACTTAAGCGCGGCGTGTTCTGGCTTTGTTTATGGTGTAGATATGGCAACACAAGCCATCCGCAGTGGTAGTATCAACACTGCTATTGTGATTGGGTCAGAAACGATGAGCCGTATTGTGGACTGGCAAGATCGTGCCACCTGCATCCTTTTTGGGGATGGAGCAGGAGCAATTGTCCTGCAAGGTAGTAACGAGTATGGTGGGGTTTTATCTTCCGTGTTGCGTTCAGACGGGAGTGGTTATGATCTACTAGGCGTACCCAGCGTGGGTAGCATAGACATTGCTTACAACACAGATCATAAACCCTACAAGATGCACATGAATGGGCGTGAGGTTTTTCGCTTTGCCACGCGCATCATGGGGGAAAGCATCGAGCAAGCGTTAGAGAAGGCGGATTTAACCATTGAGGATGTCACTGTTGTAGTTCCGCATCAAGCCAATAATCGCATCTTAGAATCGGCGGCACGCAACTTAAAGCTAGACGAAAACAAGTTCATTAGCACAGTTGAACAATTCGGCAATACCTCCGCCGCGTCTATTCCTATGGCGTTATGTGTTGCCTTAGAACAGGGACGGATCAAAGAAGATGATAACATCGTCTTCATTGGGTTTGGTGGAGGGTTAACTTGGGCGGCTATGGTCATTCAGTGGGGTGCAAAGCTAGACAAAGAAACACGCTCTAACCATGTCTTCAGTCGTTTTAGACGACGCATGGGTTATTTGTTTGCCCGATGGCAAGCACGCCTAAAACGGATTTTGCGTCGTTATTCCAATCGGTTAGCGGTATTGGGTTTGCCACTTGGCAATGATACGGAAATAAAACCGAAAACAGACCAACATGATCGCTAGGATTTACTTAATCCGCTTGCAGTGTACATAAAATCCAATTAAGATTAGGATGGTAAATTAAGGGTATCACTTGGTCGGTATGGATAAACGAGTTCTCTATATAGAAGATAATCCGCAGAATATGCGCTTAGTACGCAAGATTTTGCATATGGGTGGATATGAAATCATTGAAGCTGAAAACGGGTTAGAGGGTGTTGCCAAAGCCTTATCAGAGTTGCCAGACCTGATCTTGATGGACATCAATCTACCCGACATTGACGGCATCGAAGCAACACGTCGCATCCGTGCAAGCGACAAGACGCATTCCATTCCGATCATTGCCTTAACCGCCAACGCTATGCAAGGGGATCGTGAGCGGATTCTTGAAGCAGGACTAAATGATTATCTCTCTAAGCCAATCAGCAAGAATGAACTGCTGGAAAAAATCAGTTCATTTGTTGATAGCTAGTTGAAATAGGCTTCATCAACAAGATAGGTGAACATGGCTTTTCATGCTCACCTATCCAATTGTCCATGCACGGGTTAATCCCTCAAGTGTGTTGAGTTCATTGGGCAAAACCAGATTATCCAACAAGCGTATCTTCCCTAGTTGTAGCGTGCTAACCAACAGAATGGGCTGTTCATCCGCAATTTGAACAGGTGTAAAACTGGGTAAGCTGACCCCCTCTAGGTATTCAATGATCCCTACCCCAGCTTGTTGTAAAAGCGTTAAAGCGTGTTGCTTCAGTTGTTGGACATCACGCTCCCCTGCACGGTACAAATCAGACGCTGACATTAGGCTACGATATAAAATCGGCGCGTGTTGGCGTTCCTCAGCTGACAAAAACCGATTGCGTGAACTCATCGCCAATCCATCGGCTTCACGCACGGTTGGGACAACTTGAATCCGTGTCGAAAAATTAAGGTCATATACCATACGCTGTAGGGTTGCCACTTGTTGCGCGTCCTTTTGCCCTAAGAACATCACATCCGCTTGAACAAGATTGAGTAACTTCGCCACGACGGTTGTCACACCACGGAAATGACCGGGGCGATGCCCCCCTTCATACAAGCGCGGGACATCCTGAACCTCTACCCATGTTTGGAAACCTGACGGATACATCCAATCTGATGATGGGAAGAAGACCGTTTCCACTTGATAAGGTTCTAACAATGCCAAGTCCTGTTCAAGCGTGCGTGGGTATTTAGCAAGATCATTAGGATCATTAAATTGTGTGGGATTTACAAAGATAGAAACCACTACATGGTCTGTCATAGAACGGGCAACACGCACCAATTCTAAATGCCCGTCATGGAGTGCGCCCATAGTTGGAACAAAACCAATACGCCCCAGCCAACTTTTACGCGCTGTCTTCAATGATGCAAGATCATCAATCCGTTTCATCGCATCATTCCTCATCAATCTTGCGCATCAATTTGGCGAGTAAGTCGGCGTTCATGTTTGCGCTGTGGGTGTCTGTAGGGAATTGTCGCGCACGAACTTCTTGTGCATATTGCGCTAACGCTTGTGTGATGACCTCACCAACTTCTGTATAGCGTTTGGTATGCTTGGGGATGAACCCCTCAAACAATCCCAAGACATCGTGAAAGACTTGTACTTGACCATCGGCATGAACCCCCGCTCCAATACCAATGGTAGGGATATGGAGTTTACGGGTGATGATCTGTGTCAATTCAGTGGGGAGCAGCTCTAATACCACAGCAAACGCTCCTGCCTCCTGTACAGCAAGCGCGTCCTCAATCAATTGAAGCGCAGAATGTTCTTCCTTACCCTGCATCCGAAACCCCCCAAAAGTTGCTACACTTTGTGGGGTTAGCCCAATGTGTGCCATCACCGGAATACCCGCTTCAACAATTCGGCGGATGGTGGGTGCCATCACTTGCCCTCCTTCTAGCTTGACCGCCCCCACTCCCCCCTCTTGCATCATGCGTGTGGCGGTTGCCATTGCCTGTTCAGGATGGATGGAATAAGTCATGAATGGTAAATCACCCACAATCAACGCCGTATGCGTCACACGGGAAACAATGCTGGCATGGTAAATCATTTGCTCTAGGGTGACGGGGATGGTGGAAGTGTGTCCTTGTACAACCATTCCCAATGTATCCCCAACAAGGATAATCGGAATATGTGCTGCTTCAGTTAAGCGTGCCGAAGTAGCATCATACGCTGTCATCATGACAATAGGGATGCCATCATCTTTTAATTTCTGAATGCTTCGGATTGAATTACGTCCCATCATGTTATGACCTCCTTGTGAGGATATGTGCTAGTAACGTGGTATCTGTGCCTCGTTCTATAAGAAGTGGGAAAGTTTCAAGAGCAAGCAAGCGATATAATTCTTTCAAAGTGGGAGTGGGCAATCTTTCTAAATGTGCCTCAACAACATTCACATCACCCCGAACCAACGGACCCGTCAATGCGTCTGTTGCACCATATTGGAGAATATTTTGTACGGTGGCATCCAATAAAGTTTTTAGGATTTGTGATCGTTCGGGTTGATCCAGCTGAATCTGTTCTAGGATTCGTTCGGCAATACTATACAAAGTCACGACATAATTGCTGGCATAAACCAACGCCACATGATAGAGAGACTTCATCGAAGCCTCGATATATGCCAAGCGTATTCCCAACAAATCACATAGGGTTTGGCAAGTTTCCGCCACCAGAGGGAAGGAAGTTTCTAAGACAAACACACTCCCCTCTAATTTTGATAACGTAATCGCTGGCTCGGCAAAAGGCAACGCAGGATGCAAACTACCAATCTGAGCATTTTGTTCTGACAAAGGGGAAAGCACTGCGCTGGTGAGTGCGCCGGAACAGTGCAGAATAATTTTATCAGTCAAGTTAGCGTGCTCGGCATATAATTGTGCTGTCACCAGTGCAATCGCTGAATCGGTTACGGACAAGAAAATGACATCCGCTTTTTCTATCACCTCAGCAGGATCAGCACACCAAAGTGCGTTGACCTGCTTGGCAAGGGTGATGTTCTCATGGCGACTATGCACAGCTACAACCGACACTCCAACTTGATGCCAAGCCAAAGCCAGCGTTGTGCCCACCTTTCCCAAACCAATGAAGCCCAGTTTTATCATCATTGCACCACCAATGGCGTAGGGGTGGGAATGGGTAAACTAATGACAATTGTCACCATGCAAGTGGCGCGTGCCGTGCCGGTTAGATCAAACACATTCAAGCGAAATTGATATTGTCCCGGCTCGTATTGTGATGGGACGAATTGACCTAGTGAGGTTTCTGCCTGCGCGGGTTGAGAATATTCTGCTAGGGGTGCAAATTGATCGAAGGTGGACTTCCCGTTAAGTTCAAATTTATAGAAAGCAAAATCATCCACATACGCCTGACCAATAACCTCAAGCGGCTCAAAAACCACCATTCCGTTAGCAGGGATGCGGAGCTTTGCCTGATCGGTATCGCATCCGATGGGGTCAGGCATATTCGGTAAAAGCGTCCCCACTGGGGTAGGGGTGAGCGTGGGGGTAATTTGGATGGCATTCGCTGGGTCAGTCGGATTCAAAACTACGCCCTCATCACTGATCTGGGCAGCACTCTGAAAAGAGGGTGCCTCGGTTACATAGATGCCGTCTTCGGGTTGAATGAGCTGTGTTTCTTCAGTGGCATACGAGCGCAAAGTTGGGGCGATCACACGTTGAAAGCCAAAGATAACCAAGGCAAGTTCAATCAAGAGCAACATGCTCGTCACCCAAGCATTGCTCCGTTGGCGATAAATGGCACGCTCTAACTCATAGTAGGTTGCACGCAGTTGAGTTTGTGCCATGCGCCACTTTCGCCATACCCACATCAAGGCAAAGGCAATGATGAAGTACCAACCGAGTGCAGTTTGCTCGATAAAAGCGGTGAATGCCACCATAGCCTACATCTTTCCTAGTACACCACGAAGCAAAGTGATTAGTCTTGGAACTATTTTAGCACCAATTTCAAGCACTTCAGCATGATTTGTTTCAAGTGGTGTATCAATTGAATCAATTGCCACATTGGTAATGCTGGAGATCGCCAAAACACGCATCCCCATGTGACGCGCAACCAACACCTCATGGATGGTAGACATGCCCACAGCATCTGCACCAAGTATTCTAAGTGCCCTAATCTCGGCAGGAGATTCAAACATCGGACCCGCGACGCAAGCATACACCCCTTGATGCAGGGGAATTTGTTGTTCACGTGCCACTTGTTCAGCAAGTACACGATAGGATTTATCGTAAGACTGTACCATGCCCACAAAGCGCGGACCCAAGCTATCATCGTTTGCTCCGATGAGTGGATTATGACCAGCTAATCCTGCGAAATAGAGATGATCGTTAAGCACCATCATATCCCCAGCCGAGTATGTTGGGTTTACCCCACCAGCGGCATTGGTCAAGATAACAGTGCGAATCCCTAGAAAGTGCATCACACGGATGGGAAAGGTGATCTCTTGTGCAGAATAACCCTCATAAAAGTGGGAGCGTCCTTGTTGTACTAGAATCCACTTCCCTTCAATCTTCCCTAAGATCAACCTCCCCTTGTGTCCATGTACGGTTGTCTGTAACCAATTGGGAATATCGCTAAAAGGGATGATGATTGGATCCTCTAATTGGTCAACAAACCCACCCAAACCAGACCCCAGCACCAATCCGATCACAGGTTGATGGGGAGCGATGCGTTCTTTGATGTAAGCAGAGGTGACAAGATATTGTTGATGATTCATTGTGAATGATCTCTTTGGTTGCCAATTCAAAACAAAAGCATAATTATACTGTAACCATGCAAATTTTAAGGATGTGCTACAATACACCATCAATTAATATAATCACCCTAGTTTTAGAGCGAATTATTCTATGGAATCACTGGACGACCTCATACGCCAAACACGCATCGCACTTCTGATTATGCTATTTTTAATTACTGTGGGGGTGGTGGGCTTTATGCTCATTGAACGCCTCAGTTTCATGGATGCACTCTGGCTAACCACCATCACGTTAACCACAGTGGGTTACGGTGATTTGCATGCCGACACCACCGCTGGGCGTGTTTTCACGATCGCGCTCATCTTCTTCGGATTTGGTGTTGTTGCATTCGGTTTACAGGCAACCGTCACCTTCTTGGTCAGCCCAGAAATCCGTAATATTCGTCAAAGGCGATTGACTAGGCGTATCATCTCTAAGCTAGAAAAACACTACATTGTATGCGGACACATGGGGTTGGTGGATGCCACCGTGCAACATCTCATTAGTAGTGTCAAACAACGTCTGACTTACTACGATCAAATCTTTTATAACCCCATTGATAAGTTCTTAGATGGTATCTTTGGCGATGACGCACTAGGGTATTATCCAAAAACTCGCGCAATAGTGAAGAACATCATCCTCTATGTCACCCGTCCCTTCATCAACATTGAAGGCACTTTATTGGATGTGGTGGTGGTCATCACAGAGGACGCTGGCTATGCCAAAGAATTGCGGGCGAAGAATATCTTTGTCATAGAAGGCAACCCCACCCTGGACAACACCTTAATTGAAGCCGGAATCCATCGGGCTACTGCCATGTTGGTGATGCTCGATAACGATACCCAAGCATTGCTAACAGTGCTTTCCGCGCGAAATCTGAATCCTGATTTGTATATTACTGCGGCAACCGTTGCCAATAATCTAGTAGATAAAACATTACGCATTGGGGCAAACGCTGTCATTCAACCTTACAGTATGGCAGGACAATTTATGAACAGCATCACCTTACGCCCGGTGGTGTATGATTTTTTCACGACAGTCTTTTTTGATTTCACCTTCGATACACAAGCCAGCCAAATCACCCTATTTGAAGGTTCACCATGGATTGGCAAAACGGTAGGCGAATTGAAACTCAATGAGAAATTTCAAGGGAGTGCTATTCTAGGTATTCACACACATGAGGGCAAATATGTCATTGTCCCCCGTGAAGACTATACCTTGAGCATGGGAGAAGACCTCATCATTGTATCTCCATTTTCACAAATTAAGCCCTTACATCGCGCAGGACAATCTCCAACCCACTTTAGACGGATTCCTAAATGGCAACGCATTAACCGCATTGAATCCCCTAAACGGCAAACACAAACTTACACTTTGGATGAGGCAGAACACTTCATTCGTGAAATGTCAAACCATTATGTAATTTGTGGTACAGAGGAAGTTCTACAAAGTGCGATTGACCAACTTAACCCTGACCGCCCTTTTGTGATTGTCAGCCCTGATGAACACATGATTCAGTCTGTAAGATCGCGTGGTTTCCGTATCATCTTGGGAGACCCAACCCAAGAGGAGACACTTCTACGTGCTGGCGTGGATCGTGCGTTGGCATTGATGGTTTCGGCAGATAACCATGCCGATACGGTACTCACTGTGATGACTGCACGTAACTTGAGCAGTAAACTCTTGATTACTGCAACCGCTCTATCAGATGAATACATTCAAAAAATCACGATTGCCGGGGCAGACCGCATCTTCAATCCACTAAAAATATCAGCCGAATATGTGCTGTTGGCAACCACGCGCCCTATGGTTGTTGAATTCTTTCGGCACGTTTTGTTCAATTATCAAGATGGTATCGAAACCACTGAGCTATACATGCAAAACAATTCACCTTGGATTGGTAAGCGTATCGGTGAGTTACTCTTGAAACGGATATTTGGGGCAGTTGCCATCGGTATACGGCAACGAAATGGAGAGTTTATCTATGCTCCATCGGATGAGCATGTCCTGAATCCGCACGAAATCTTACTTGTTATCACCCCTATGCAACATGCCGATGACCTACGTGAAGCAGCGTATGGCTCTAGTAGCAAACGCCCTGATACATTGCGCAATCAACGCTTTGTTTCAACGATGATTCACGATCCATCGAAGGGATTATCCTAATCCAGCATGGTGGCGTTCGTTATGGTAATCATCAAGCGTGTCAACGTCGCGCAAGATGGTATCTGTATCCACCAGCACATAATGAATGTCACTGGCAAAGCGTTCAACTACCACACGAGGCGCGGCATCATCTGGAGATTGAAGGAAGTGTTCCCATAGGGAGCGATCTACCAACAAAGGGTGCCCGCGTCGCATCTGGTAACTGGGGGCAACCATCGGGGGATTTAAGCGACTATAGGCGTTAAGCACTTGGCGTATAGTGGATTGTTGAATACGCGGTTGATCCCCTAAGCAAATTAAGCAGGCTTGGCTAGACCTATCTAAGGCGTTCAAACCCACTTTCAAAGAGGATAACATATCATGTTCTTGATAAGCGGGATTGAAAACCGAGCGTGCCCCAAGATGTTCTACCAATGATGCCACCTCATCCGCCTGTCGCCCCGTCACCACCACCACTTCTGACACCAACGCGCGTTGAAGCTGGGTGATAATCTGTTCTATGATCGTTTGCCCATCCGCCCAAGGCATTAAAATTTTAGATTGTCCCATCCGTGTAGAGCGACCTGCTGCCAGTATCAAGGCTGAAATGGGCTTGACCACTTCATGTACAGGGTCATCATCCAACGAAGAGCCGATCAAAACGTGGAGAAGTTGTCGATTGTGTTGGAGGGTATAACGCGCGATAAAGCGTGCTACCCCCATGTAATAGGTATTGGGCACAACCTGATTGATGAGTGCGTAGCGCGTGATGTGGGGGGGAGTTTGTCCCCAGATTTCATTGGCTAGGATGGAAGCGAATGTCTTGGCACGAACGCGCCTATCAGGGGTGAGGGTGTTGGTGGCAACTATTGCATCGGGATTATAAACGTGTGATTCTACACAAGGCTTCCCTAACACGGATAACCCCACTATCGCCAATACTTTCGTTGTATTTGCTGGAACAACGGGTTCATGACTATACGGAATTTTCAGCGATTTTTTGCGTGAACCATCCGCTTCAATCAGGACAAGATCAGGTTGAAAATCCGTGATGGCGGTTAGCAGTTCAGCTTCATCAAGTCCGTATACTTTACTACTGTCATGATGGTTATAGACAAACACACTAGAGGATTCCCGATAGCTGGCAACTGCCCCACTATGGGTATGCGTTGGAAAATGAGAGAGTTCAGATACGCCAATACGGGTGGTCGTCGTCATCAACACGCGCCACCCACGTGCTTGGCACTCGTGCATCATGGCAACCAAACTAGAAGTTTTGCCCCCACTCCCGATGAGAGAAACAACATCTCCGCGCTTTAACTCCAGTGCATCAATCAGTTTCATGAGTGACGTAACCCAACCAAAACTGCTTCTAAAACCCCTCCGCCAATTGCCAACGATTTATCCGAAATGGTATAGCACGCGCTCACATCCGCTCTGGGGTCAAGATCACCAATCTTCATGTCAGGGGTGGTATAGACAGACGGATGAATTAACCCACGAAGCACCCCATCAAAAGGTGCGTAGAGGGGTTCATCTTGCACCTGTGCTAGTTTTTGACCTTGCCGAACAACTTGCCCAATCTCGGCAAATGGCTCAACAAATCCTGCATGAGGGGAACGCAATACACGGGTTGATTGATGTCCATTGACGCTGCCGGGTGTTCCAGTATCGGGAATAGCAGAGCCACGATAAATGACGCGCCCCAACGTGTGTCCGCGCTGGGTTTCAACCACAGCATGAACATCCTCCCCAGCCACGAAACCGGGACCCAAGCCAATCACGTAGCTTGCGTGGTGGCGATGAATGCCTAGATTACGCTTCTCCATACGGGCATCAATCAAGATGTGGGGTTGCCAATGTTGAATGCTGAGGGCGGTAGGGTCTACGAGGATGGGGATTTGGTTTGCTTCCCATATCGCTGTCACCTCTTGATGGGTGGTGATGCGCTGGGCAAGCACCCCCTCCACCGTTACCGCATCTCGATAGATGGCATCTCCATAACACACCGTCCGACGAACAAACAAAGGGCGTTCTAATTCAGTAACCAAGATGCGAAAACCAGCTTGATGCAGGCGATAGATCACCCCACTTGCTAGGTCTCCTCCGCCCAAAACCAATACCTTCAGATCATCAAAGTACCCCAATGCCCCGCTCCCTTAAAGCACGCATCACCTTATCAGGGGTGAAGGGTTGATGATTCAACCAGACACCGGTTGCATCATGCACCGCAGCCGCAATTGCCGGCAAGAGTGGGATCATGGGCATTTCCGCCATGCCCCGTGCGCCCCAAGGTCCAATTGGGTCGGGATATTCTAGGATGACAGATTGCACTTCCATAGGCATATCTAGGGCGGTTGGGATTAGATAGGTGGACAAGTGTGGATTTTGAATGACCCCTTTGATAGAGACCAAGTTCTCCATCAAAGCATAGCCTAATGCTTGGGCAACCGCCCCTTCCACTTGCCCTTCCACTTGTTGAGGATTAACAGCACGTCCAACATCGTTAACCGAAATCACCCGACGCACCCAAATTTGTCCCGTCTCAATATCTACATCCACCTCTACAACTTGGGCAACATAACCATAGGCGAAGTTGGGTTCACTCCGTCCGGTGAGCGGATCATAAGGGGTGGTTTTGGGAGGGCGATAGAGGAAGTCGGCTTTGGCAGGACGTTCTTCATCATGCCACTTCTGTAGGGCAAGTTGTGCCGCCCCACGAATAGCATTCCCCGCCATGAAGGTTAAACGTGAAGCAGACGCACTCCCTGCGGTTTCAGTTTGGGCGGTGTCCGCAGTGAGCAAACGCACCTTCTCAAAGGATACCCCCACGGCATCTGCCGCCATCTGCATCATCAAGGTATGAACGCCCTGACCAACATCTGCCGCGCCCTGTCGAACAACGACCTCTTCAATCTCGCCTTCGCCATAGAGTTCAATTGCCGCCCATGAACGTTCGGGATAGCCAAAACTGAACCCAATGTTCTTGAATCCGCCAGCTACTCCTAGCCCACGCCTCAAATAAGAATCATCAGCAGGTGAGAGGGAGGGGCGTTCCCATCCATTTTGACCATGTTGCCAACCACCAGCAGAAGCGGCAGCCTCAAATACTTGAGGCATCGACACTCCTTGCGGAAGAGGAGTTCCCACCGAAAGGATGCTCCCTTCCCGAATGGTATTGCGCAATCGCATTTCCAATGGGTCTAAGCCAAGTGCTTCAGCGAGTTTATTCATTTGTCCTTCGGCAGCAAAAGCCGCTTGAGGGGCACCAAATCCACGAAAGGCACCTGTCGGGATGTTATTGGTATAGACCCCGAAGGTATCAATCTTGACATTGGGGATTTCATAAGGACCCGTTGCCATTAAATTGGCATTACCCATCACTTTGTTAGAGGTGTAGTTGTACGCGCCAGCATCTCCCACTAAGCGAGATTCCACCGCGATAACTTTGCCTTCGCGCGTAGCACCCCACTTTGCCCAAACTTTGATGGGATGGCGTTTGTGATGCCCCCGAATGGACTCTTCTCGATCCCAGATAATTTTAACGGGCTGGCGTGTTTTCTGAACGGCAAGGGCAAGGATAATTTGAACAGACATATCTTCACGTCCGCCGAACGCCCCCCCAATTGCAGGGTAGATAACGCGGATCTGCTCTTCTGCAAGGTTCAAAGCATGGGCGATTTGTTCGCGGTCTTCATGTGTCCACTGCCCCGCCACCACAATTGTGATACGCCCTTCTTCGTCGATGTATCCCAATCCAGCTTCAGGTTGCAAATAGGCATGTTCTTGATAGGTAGTGGAATACTCCCCTTCCACTATCACATCAGCCTGTTCAAAAGCGGTTTCAACATCACCAAAGCGAATACGATAATGACATAGAATGTTGTTGGGGGTGTCCGCATGAAGCAGTGGGGCGTTTGCTCCCATCGCCTCTTCAGGGTCAAATACTGCAGGCAAATCCTGATAATTGACCTCTATCAATTGGGCGGCTTGGGTGGCGATTTCAGCCGTTTTGGCAACCACCACCGCAACATGATCCATGTAACAACGGACTTTCGTTCCGCCTGCAATTGTACTTTGTGCCCCACATAACACGGGCTGATCTGAAATGACTAGACCATATTCATTGATGGGAACATCGGCAGAGGTTAAAACCGTGATAACCCCCTCCACCGCCAACGCTTGTTCAAGGTTAACGGATAGAACTTCAGCATGCGCTCGCTGGCTATAAACAATCTTTGCCCAGAGTTGCTGGTCTCGATCTATATCAGAAGGATAGACAGCAGTACCACTAACTTTTCCGACAGCATCAATTCGCCGAACGGATTGCCCAATCAAAACAGTTTCTTCTTTTGGCATGCCATCATCCTTCTAAGGCATTAGAACTAACCTGATGTAAATCAGCAATCCGATTGCGCGTGCGTTCCGTCTCTTTGAGCAAGATACGGCGCAGGATAGCAATGGCAGTTGCATAGGTTGCCATCACCCCTTGATAACTCAAACTCTTGCTTAGGTCTTGCCCACGATACAAGGGGGTGTCAGAAGCATAGTGCAAAAAGCCTATATCGAAGGGAACACCGTATAGGTTGACCACTTCATTAAAGGGATGTCGCTTGGGGCGGAAAGATTCGTAAATGGAGGACAGATAAGGACCGGCTTCCATCTCAATATCCGTGAAGCCCTCCCGATAGAATACCCCCATGTAACCCGCGTTTTGTAAGAATGTTCCTGCCGCGCTAATCGCCTTCTGGTTATCTAGTACACTACCACTCGACATATAAGGAGAGACATCCGCCGCCCTAAAGCAGTTATTAAACAGATACGTATTTTCTGAATGTTCATCATGTACCACATTGGGGATCATCACATCATTGATGCGTGCATTGAGGGTGGCGGCTTTGCCCATGACGTACACCCCCAGCAAGTGCCAAACATGCTCACTCACCCGATTAAGAAGTTCATACGCCCCTAAACCCAGTGGATAATCAATATTGATGATGATGGCATCGCTATATTGCAAGTAAGAAACATCTATCCCCTGACAAATACGGCGGTCTAATTTGCTGACATCCAACTTTGAGAAGTCAATTACCTGCGCTTCCACATCAAAAACGAAATCGCTAGTAGAACGATAAATTCCTGTACGCTGTTCCGCGCGTATGACTTCATCGGCTTTATCAGGGAAGTCTGATAGATAATTCTTCAAGGCGAAATAAAGGAAGTTTTCTTTGAAGTCCTCTCCCGTTTGATAGTGCAAGCGTTCATACTCACGTAGCAAAGATTCATCGCCTTTGGTTTGAACGTAGTGCAACAGTTCTTGCTCATGGTCACGGATATATCCACTGAGCATGTTGGGCAGGGCGTGTGTATTACTGGAGACAAAGTAGACAGGACGTTGCTCAATATCCATTTGGCTTTTGGTGAGCTGTTCTTGAATGCCAGACCACCATGTATAAGTAGCACGACGATAATCCGCTAACGAGCCAGCGACCATACGAATGCGCATGTTCTTCCGTTTCTGCTTGATCTTCTGTAGCGTTAGGAGGGGATGTTGACCCAACAGTTTCAAAAGGCGGTATAAATCTGCCGTCTCTAATTCTAACAACATCGCTAGTTTGTGAACTGATTCGTCTGCAGGAAAGCCATCATGCCCAATCCATTCAGCCAGAATGGCTTCTCCATCGGAAGTATTCAAAGCAAAATGTATCTTATTCCATTCAATTTGATAAGCTGTCAACATGGGAACGAGATCATCAATATCAGAACGACTAGCGATGAAAACTGCCATCAACCCATTGCGGTTATAGAGGGTGCGTCGCCGACGCGCAACAGCACGGACTTGTTCCCACGTTTGAATATCAACATAACCCGCGTCCTGAAAAGTACGGATAGACTGCCCCATTAGGATTTCTTCAGTTTCATCAATGCACGCAGGCAAGCGTGAAATACTATAGATCAAAGCAGAAGTATCCACGCGGCTTTCAGTAGCATAATGATGCAGAGAGGAGTTCATCCCCACATGCGTGCGCTCCAAAACGCCCACATCCACTGTGGTGGTAGAGCGCAATAGGGAGTAGTAAGTGCGCATGTAGAGATCAATTGAATCGTGCATGGTTTTGGGTACAGTGCGTTCCATGACTCAAAAGCCTTTCTATATTGTTTTATCGGTTACTGTTACGGTTCATTTTAGCAACTTTCTGCTTGCGCAGTTCGTTCGCTTTCTTCTCAGCTAGAACACCCTGACGATATTTAAGGGTATCTTTATCAGTGATACGGCTCTTCTTTTTGGGCACGGCAAATGAAACGATGATTGTGATGAGACTAATCAGGAACATGAGGATCATCCCACTAAAAAACAAGCGCATATACAATGGGTTGCCTAACTCGCGTCCGCTGAAATTATCAAACGTTCTCACTGCCCAGCTTAGTAAATAGGGAGAGCCTATCCAAGACAGATAGCCTAAAGCCGCTAACAACAAAAACCCTACCGCCGGGAGAAACTTTGAGTAGGGATTCTTCACTTCTGCTTGTTTGATGGTCATTTCAATTCTTCCTTTGAGTATTCTCCAACAGAGCGAATAGCATGAATGATCTTATAGTAACCTGTACAACGACACAGATTACCGCTGATGCTTTGCATGATTTGGTCATGGGTAGGGTGGGGATGTTCTTCTAGTAGCTTTGCCCCTGCCATCACAAAACCGGGGGTACAAAAACCACATTGAACCGCCCCTTGTTCAATGAATTGTTGTTGCAAGGGATGTAACGCTTCCCCGTTTTGTAACCCCTCAATGGTGGTGACGGTTGCCAGATGGGCACGTGGTGCTGGCACCATACACGCCATCACCGCCGCCCCATCCAAATAGACGGTACATGCACCACATTCCCCTTCTGCACATCCCTCTTTTGTCCCTAGTAAATGTGCATCCTCTCGAATCCAATCCAAAAGCGTTTTATGTTGCCCCGTAGCAATCTGATAAGGTTGTCCGTTGATGCTGGTTTGGATGGGTTGGTCAGCTGTATGCGTGACGGATTCATCAAGCGTAGCTGGGCTAGAAGATTGCCCCATCAACAATGTTGGATTGGTTTGCCACTCATAAGCCGTGGGGGATTGCAATTGACGCAAGGCGCGATAGAGCAATGTCCCAACCATCTCAATGCGATATTCTGCCGTAGAACGTATATCGCTAATGGGTTGTGGAATGTGACGTGCCATGCGTCCAACTTCACGCATGATCTCATCGGTCAGGGATTTGCCCACCAAGAACTGCTCCACCTCTGGAAGATGAATGATGGTGGGGGCAACGCTTCCCATTGTAATGGATGCGGTGCGGATGGTTTCGCCATCAAAATCTAAGATGGCAGCGACATTCACCACCGAGATAGCTTGGGCACGGCGCAACCCTAGCTTGATAAATACCCCCTTACTACTGGCAGGAAGGGCATCAAATTCAATTCCGATTACCATCTCGTCCGATTGTAACACCGTAGAACGAAATCCATCATAGAAGTCAGGAAGCGCAACAGTACGTTGCCCACGCACCGAAGCCAGCATAACCCTAGCGTTGAGTGCCATGAGTGGGGTGATGGTATCATTGGCGGGAGAAGCGGTGACTACGTTCCCTACCAGTGTCGCACGGTTGCGGATTTGTGGGGCACCCACCTCCCAACAGGCTTGCACTAAGGGTATGGCATATTGTTGTAAGCGTGAATCCGCCACCACTTGATTATGCGTCACCATTGCCCCAAGATGAAACCGTCCTTCATGCAAGCGAATCTCCATGAGTTCAATTACGCGACTAATGTCTATCAGCGTATCGACTGTAGGACGCTTGCCACGTTCGATCTCTAGTAGCAGATCCGTTCCACCAGCAACAATGCGTGAATGGTGGGGATCATGGGCAAGCAGGGTGAGTGCTTCTTGAATGGTAGTGACGGTATGATATTTTTTCCACATACGGTTTGTTTCCCCTTCTACGACAAGCGACGAGGTTCAATCTCTAAAACTGTGAATGGGTTAATGTTAATGATACACGTTTGCTTGTATTGTGTGCGTACCACCCTACGGCGATCCCATGTATGAACATGCCCATGTAATAAATAACGGGGTTGATACCAATCCATGAAACGCAACAAGCCGTTAAATCCTTGATGAGGGCGATCCTCTAAATCATGGATTCCTCTAGGAGGAGCGTGCGTCACCAGAATATCCAAGCCTTTTCGCACCAATTGATTCCATAACAAAATGGGTGCTGCGCCGATCACCTGCATATCTAGCTCGGATTGTGTATATTGAATTGGAGAAGAATTATAACGCAAGCACCCTTCCAACCCATACAAAGATAGCCCTTGATAGATGAGTAGTTGCTGATGAAGATCATCCCCGCCGGGTGGTTTTTGGATGTACTCCTCATCATGATTGCCTCGCACATATAATAGAGGCACATTCAAGATGGTTTGAATGAACTCCAAGTAATCAGCTTTCATATCACCACAACTGATAATGAGTTCGATGTCGCTGTAATGACGGCGCAAATTCGCCGTGCTTTCTAGCTGTGGGGCAACAGTATCGCTAACGCAAAGTATCTTCACAAAACAAAACCCAATAAAAATCTAACAACAAAGCGTTTTAAGGTTGACGTACAAGCCCCATAGGTTTTCCAGTTCCCCCACGATGCACCATAATCATCTCAGCAAGAATGCTGACGGCAATCTCGTTGGGGGTTTCCGCCTCCAACTCTAAACCAATCGGTGCGTGAATCCGTTGTACCTCTGCATCACTCACCCCTTGCTCTAACAATGCTCGGCGCGTTAGCTCCCAACGACGTTGGCTTCCAATCAAACCGATATAACGCGAGGGTGTTTTAAGCAAAGCGGGGATCAGTTTAAGGTCAACGGGTAAACCGCGTGTCACGGCGGCAATGTAGGTGTGGGGTTGAATATCAAGTTGTTCGGTAATGGTAGCGGGATCACACACGATGTAGCTATCTAAATGAGGCACAACATCAGGATGACACAAATCCGCGCGATCATCTGACAACACCACCCGATAGCCCAACCACTTCGCCAAGCCCGCCAATGCCTTGCCCACGTGCCCAGCACCAATCACCAAGACTGTCATCGGATAGCCGAGCGGCTCAACAAATATCTGAGCCGTTCCACCACATACGCCGGGATCACCTGCTGTAAGACTGTTGAGGGTGTAACTTTCAAGGCGTGCTTGCCCATCAAGAATTGCCTGCTTGCCCGCTTCAATCACCCGTGCTTCCATTGCGCCACCACCCACTGTTCCCACAATGCGACCATCGGCATAGATTGCCATTTTGCTACCGGCGTGGCGTGGCATAGAACCGTGTGTGGCAACCACCGTAGCCAAAGCAATGGGTGTATTGGTTTGTTGTGCTTGATGAACCGCGCTAAAAACGGTAAGGTTTTCAGGATTCATGTTATTTCACCTCAATTGAGCCGAGTATTAAACGCTGGTCAGGTGACACAGTTAAGTCATGTGCCGTGAGGGGGATGCGTTGGGAACTGATCGCATCATAGAAACCCATCATCACTTGATAGGAGCCGTCCTCTAATGGGGATAAGTCTACCATAGATTTATCTTTTGTGATGCCATGTAACCAATTTCCAAGAGGAAATGCGCCATCAAGGGGATACTGATCTGTTTGAGCAAGCGGGGATAAAGTCGGGTCAGCATAGAGATGCACAAATTGGCGCACATCCCCCGTTGCCAAACCATCTGACCACCATACCCATTCAATCACTAAACGATCCTCCACTATGCTCCATTGATAATCAAGCAATGCCACATGTTCCCCCACCCAAGCGATAGCATCACTAGGATAGTCAGCGGGTGGAGCGGGTGGCAAGTTCACCGACTGATACAAGCTATGGTGGTAGGGCATATAATGCCCCCCATCTAACAAGTGTGGAACAACGCGAAAGGAATCCGTGCCATCTAGGTATTTAGAAGCAACATAGATGGGTATTTCTAACCACTGACCCGGCATGAACGGGATGACTTTAGAGCCTATTAGAGCATCGTTCACATAGAGATCAAGGCGTGCTGGATGGGCTGGGTGAACACGAATCAACCAAAGGGCATCTTGCTGGGGGTTGGTTTCCATCGTGAAGCTCTCCGCTCCGCTTAAGCGTCGCCCTCCATCTAGTAGCCAACATTCTAACTGACATCCCCATGTGGGCAGTGCATAGACCTCTGAAGGAAATCCTTGTAGCGTTCCGTCTAGTTGTCCATGATAATCATGCGCCGTTTCAGATGCTAAGTAGGCGACATCCACCTCATCTTCAAGTGTGCTATTCGCTAGGATAGGTTGCAAGTATGGGCTGAATACAGTTGAGTCCTGCCCCATCCCCTCCCAGTCTATTTCCCAAATCGCTTGATATTCCCCTGCCAAAGCAACATTCAAGCGAGAGTCGGTTTGTAATGGAAACTCAACCAATAATTCACCGTAGAAGGGCGTATCGGCAAGGTAGGATAAACCTAGTGCATCCGTATAGGAGGCAACATGGGTGGGGCGTGGGGTATAATGTTGGAGAAACTCTGCTAATGCACCCACGCCATTTCGCCATGACGGCGTAGCATCAGCGGTGGTCAACCCCACCATATCCACTGTCGTCCGATTCCCAAGATAGCGAATCATTCCAACATCATGCACTGCTATGACAGCATCCATTGGGAGGTTTTGATCTATCCAACGCGCCATAGGAAGTTGTTGGTGTCGCAAATACCCCACATTCAAACGGTAAGCAGGGACAAAATTCTGAAAGGTAGCCATCCCCGCAGAGATGAACATTCCCCCCAAAAGAGCTACGACAACGTATTTTGCGCGAGACTGTAACCAGACTAGCGTTAACGTAGTTGGGATATAAGCCATCACCATGAGTGGCACTTGATAACGTTTCAAATGCCAGAACGCGGGATCAAGCGTGGCAACCGCACCGATCGTTAACATCGTCCAACCCAACAGGGCGATAAAAAAGAGGCGTGTTCTGGGTTGATGGATACCCATCCCCACTCCTAAACACGCTCCTACGCCCATCATCATGGGTAGATAGAAGCCCTCACGTGGACTATATCCTGTCAACAACTCCCAACCCATCCGTATGGCATTGCCACTAATCAACCGTGCAATCAACCAATAATCACGAGGGACTAGATAAAGTAGTGACTTGGCTTCGCTACCAGAAGCAGCACTGGTCTGAGCGAAGAGGTAGAAAGCGAGGGGTTGTAACGCTGTGGCAAGCAACGGAAGCATCACAGCGACAAGATGCCCTCGTTGGCGCGTGCGATAGAAACGGTAGAGAGCGATACTGATTACCACGACAACAAAGATGATGCCTTCCGGTCGAGTAATCACGGCAAGGCTTGCGCTCAAGGACATCATCCCCCAGCGTTGGGAGACGATCCCATAAAACGTTAACAAGCTGAATGCCACCAATAAGCCCGTTTCCATCCCACTATTGAAGTGCCACCCGACAAAGCCTGTAATCATGAACAGATGTAACATGCCATGTCGAAGGATTCCACGCGCCCCCAATTCTAGGGCGATACGATCCAATAGCAGGACGTACAAGTAGAAAGCTACCGCGCCCAAGCCAACCGCCCAATACCCAAGCGCAAGGTCGGTCAAGCCCAGCGCATACCCAATTGCCAACAGGGGCGGATAGAGTAAGCTGGTTGCCCCCGTAGAGGGGGGCAGTGCAGGGTTATAGTGATAGGGTTGCCCTAATGCCAGTTGTTTAGCATATTGAAAGTGGATGTAGACATCATCAAGCGGAAGGACGAACTCCCCTTCCCATGCGGATGCCCAGAACACAAAGCATACCATAACAACTGCAACCGCATAGTAGGCATAAAAAAATGGTGGGTGCAACCGCACACCCACCGTCTCATCATCATGTTCGTTAGAGGGAATAGCCATCGGCAAAAATATCAATCATCAATTTGACATCATCGCCCAGTGGGTACAAGATTGGGCAGGTCGCTCCGTTGGCAACATATTCACGCACTTTTGCGCGGACTTCTTCCGGCGTGCCAGAAGCAGTGATGAGTTGAACCACATCGTCGGGCACCAACTGCATCGCCTTTTCGATCTCCTCTTCCGTTGCGGGCCACGTCAACACTTGGTTGATCTCATCTAGGAGTTCTTGGCTAACCCCGCTGGCTTTCATGATATGTGGTTGTTGCCCAAGATATTGCGTCACCAGCTTACGCGCATTATCCAATGCCTTCTTGCGATCATGATCTACCGAACAGACCACCAATTGCGGACGATCCAAATCATCTACCGAACGCCCTGCCTTTTTGGCACCTGCTTCTAAGAGTGCCATAGCAGACTCGTTATAAGTGGGGGAGACCAGATAATTCAAGACCACCCCATCAGCAATCTCTCCAGTGAGTTCCAACATTTGGGGACCAGTTGCGCCGATGTAGAGGGGGATGTTACGGGGTTCTTTGCGCCCATGCACCACGTCTAACTCTACGTTGTTGAGTTTGACGAATTCCCCATTGTATGTCACACGTTCACGCGCCAACAAACGACGCACCACCTCGATATTCTCACGCATGGCTTGCAGGGGTTTACGGCGTTCAATGCCCACATTCTTGGCAAGCGGATCCCACCATGCACCAACCCCATACAAAATGCGATCGGGCGCAAGATCATCCAATGTTAAAAAGGTGGCGGCAATCACGGCAGTATTGCGCGTCCAATTATTAATCACCCCAGACCCAATTTTGATCTTGGAAGTGGTGGCGGCAAATGCCGCCATCGGCACGATGGCATCACGCACAAGGCGGCTTTCGGCTTGCCACACGGCTTCAAAGCCCTTTTCTTCAGCATATTGAACATAGCCAATTGCCTCACGAATATCATGGGCATCTTGCAAATAAAGTGCAACACGATCAGACATAAAATTTACTCTCCTAAGATTTCATTCACATTTGTTGGAAGAGGCACCCCTTGCAACTTGTATTGCTTGACATGATTCAAATAACCTTGTAAATCATCGGGGGTATCCAAATCTAACATGAGTGCGGGGCGTTCGCAAATAATCACATTCTGGGTGGATTGTTGTGCCAACGCCAAATGTTTATCAAAACTGTTCAATCCGAAATCATAATGAAACAAACCGGGAGGGCGCACAACTAGCGCGTTGGTGCCCTGTCGTTGGCGATCTGGCACGATCACCACCGACTGCGGTTGACGTGTGATTCCGATGACATAGGTTAAGTCTTCCACATTAATAAGCGGTATATCAGCGGGCAAGATCACCACCCCATCCGTGTTCCATGCAGAGATGACTTGTGTTGCTCGCAACAAAGCCCCGTTCAATTCTTGGGCACTACTCTCTAGCACGGTGTACGCACCCAAATCACGCGAAAGGGATAAGACGTAATTATCCCTGCTGACAACCAAACAACCGGCTACCTCTGGCACATCTAGCACTTTCAAGAGCGTGTTTCGTAGGAGTGCCTCAGCAAAGGAGAACCGTTGCTCCGGGGTTAAAACTGGGGACAAACGGCTTTTGGCACGCCCCAGTGGCTTAACGGGAATGATTGCCCAGACACTCATGAACGTTCGTTCCAATTCTCAATGATGGTTAAAAGCGCACGCGCCAAATTAGATTTGTGATAATCAGAAAGCATGAGCGTATCTTCAGCAAACAGGCGAACCGTCTCTACAGACGGTTGATGATCGCGTTCATCATATACAAAACCATTCAAAATATCACCATAGAATTCAATGATGCTGGCAGGGGTGACAGGGATATTAAGCTCGCGCATGATTTTAGCTGTTGGTCCTTTAATCGCTTGCCCGCCGATTAATGGTGTGACGGCTATACGAGGCACATCACGCGCCAGTAAAGCGATTTTCATGGCAGGGATGTTGAGGATCGGCGAGATCGAAAGCCACGGATTAGAGGGACCAATCACGATGGCATCAGCATCGTTTAGGGCATCTAATACAGCAGGGGATAGTTGGGCATGTTCTGCACCACGATAGTGCAATGCTTGTACGGTGGGTTGCCAGCGATGCTCAACAAAATAAGGTTGAAACTCCATCTCACCATATTCACGGGTTTGAACAATGGTACTAACGTTATCATCCGTCATGGGTAATATTTGATGGTTGATTCTGTAGTGTTGCGTAAGAAATTGAGTCACTTGGGTGAGCGTTTGCCCTTCTTGTAGTTGTCGGGTACGGATGATGTGCGTTGCCAAATCCAGATCACCCAAGCGAAACCAAGTGTTTTCCCCTAGTTGTTGCAACATCCCCAACACGCGGTGAGTATCGTGTTGAATCCCCCACCCATTTTTATGATCGACCACCCCTGCAAGCGTGTACATGATGGTGTCAAGGTCAGGACAAATCCGTAAACCATAATGCCAAAAATCATCCCCTGTATTGACGATTACAGTTAACTGTTCTGGTGCAAGAATCTGTTGAAAACCGTAGGCGAGTTTTGCACCACCCACCCCACCCACCAATAATACGACATGTTTTATCGCCACAATACATTCTCACTCAATGGTCTTCGTTGTTTTTCTCGTGATTGAGCAGGATACCCCAAGGTAATCAGTGCCTGCGCTTCCCAATGCGTTGGTAACTCCAGCGTGGTTTGTACAACATCCTGACAGAACAAAGGGGCACACATCCAACACGCGCCTAAGCCAACAGCATGCGCCGCGAGGAGTAAATTCTGCCCAGCCATTGCCACGCTCTGTTGCGCCATGATGCGTTCGTTCTGTGCTCGCTTGTCATCGGGATAATGATCCATGTCTTCCATCGTCAAGCACAAAACAATCAAGACGCTTGCCTGCGTAATCCGCTCATAAGAACGGTTGACATCCTCGTCAATGATCTGCTGAGGAACAGCATCAGCCATTAAATCCTGACGAAGGCGATTACCCATCGCTTGTGCTAGTTGAACCCGTGTCGCAAATTCCCTCAACACGGCAAAACGCCAGGGTTGACGGTTATGAGCGGAGGGTGCCCATGTTGCGGATTCTAAGATAGTCACCAGCAATTCATGCGGAACAGGGTCTGATGTGTAACGCCGAAGGGAGCGACGCGATTGAAGCAATTGAAGCATAGATTCAGCATTTAACAGGGTCATAAACAAGGTGCTTTCTAACGATAAAGATCATGTTCCGCCGAGCGCACTAGCTTCTGGGCGGTGTCCAGTGAAGATTGCCATGATAACCCACGCACCAACACGACGGGGATTGCTTCGTGTCCTTCACCCATGAGCAACTGTGCGGTAGATGCCACCAAGTCAGCAAAGGGTTGCATACTCACTTGCAAGACACGCCCAAAAATATCCGTTTCACCGCGCAAATCACGTAGGCTTGGCACACCCGCACTACCAATTGCCACCCCAACATTACCATAACGAAACGGTCGCCCTTGTGAGTCGGTGATAATCACGCCTAATTGATGCAAATGCGTTCGTTCTCGTAGGTTAGTTAGCAACCTCGATGCAGAAGCATCTGGGTCTTTGGGGAGCAATAACACCCTGCTGTCACTATCGGCAATGTTGGATTGGTCAATGCCCGCATTGGCGCAGACAAACCCTAATCTATGGATGACTACCAACACTCCCTTGCTAACGCGCGAAACCCCAACACTTTCACGTAGAACCAACTCAACAATATGTGAGTCCTTACCCGTTTGCTGGGCATAATGTTGCGCTTCTGGAGATGGAACAACCTGATCGAGAGGAACGAAACAGCCTTCTGCTTTAGAGACAATCTTGGAGGCAACCACCAAAATATCCCCGTCCACCAATGAAAGTTGATTGGACTGAAGTCCCTCCCAAATTAGTTGGGCAAGATCATCTTCAGCCTCAACCAAACCCAACCCTTGAATTGGAAAAGCCTCAAGGGTTGTGCGTTGGTGTAGCATGTTAAACATTCACCCCAGTGATACGAATCCCAGCACTCTTGGATTTGTACTTGCGGTTGATGTGATACAAAACCGCCGTTAGTGCTTCGCTTGCTACTGAGTTAGCTAAGGGTCCAGCATCCAACCCACGCATCCCAGCGGCACGCACTAGGGCAATGATCTCATCCTTCGCGCTGTCATCATCTCCACACACCAAGACATCGGTATCCATCAACTCATCCACGTTTTTGAGTTTGCCTGCACTAACGTTTTGGAAGGCAGAAACCACGCGCACGCCTTCGCCTAAGTAAGCCTGTGCTTCTTGGGCGGCGGATAATCCTGCTGGAATGTGAACAGCTTGGGGGAAGGGCGTGGGAACGGTGACATCCACCACAATTTTACCTTGAACGGCTTGCCCGATGGATTCCAATGTGGAGCGATGGGCACTATAGGGAACGCTTAAAACGACAATATCCCCAGCATAGGCGGCATCTTCGTTCAACCCACCCACCACGACATCAGCCCCTAACTCATCATTGATGGCGGAAGCGGTTTCAACAGCGCGATCACGATCACGTGAGCCAATAATGACGTGATAACCGTTTGCCGCCCAACGGCGTGCCAAACCTGATCCTTCTTTCCCTGTACCACCAATAATGGCGATCTTGATTAACAAACTTTCTTCTGACATACACATCACTCCTTATCGTACATGGAATCTAATGAACTGGATTAGCAAGTTGATTGTAACGTTCCCAAACCTTGGGAGCTAGTTCAGAGGCAAAAGCGATTACCTCGTTTTCATCAATGGTGAGTAGTTGACGATCGTGCATAAGAACTTGCCCACGAACGATGGTGCTAGTCACCATGGAGGATTCAAAGCCAAATAACACATGCCAAGCTGCATTCCCCCCTGTGATGGGAGTGAACGGTTTATAATCTACCAAGATGCAATCAGCAACCGCCCCAATCGAAATCTCACCGAAACGCTGGGATGGGAAATAGGTTTCTAATAGACGTGCATTCCCTGACGTTGCCACCCGAATGACATCCGCGCCATTCGCTTCGCGCGGGTCACGGTTGACCACTTTGTGCAGGAGATAAGCCGTTTTCCATTCTGCAAACATGTTGTTGCTAAATCCATCATTTCCCAAGGCAAGGCGCACCTCATGATTCAACATCTGATCCCAATCCAACGCCCCCACTCCGTTATTCATATTAGAGCGTGGTTGATGAGTCACCCAAGTTCCACTAGATGTTAACAGATCACGCTCGGTTTCATCAATATGAATGCAGTGCGCGGCAATTGAACGCCCCCCCAACACTCCCCAATCTGCCAGACGATTGACCACGCGCTTGCCATACTTGTGCAGGGAATCCTCTTGATCCGCCTCATGTTCAGCCACATGGATATGAAAACCAACACCGTTGGGTATAGCATTCACACACTTCTGAAGCGTTTCATCACCTAGCGTCAAGCTGGCATGTAACCCAAATGTCCCTGCTAAAAGTGGATTTGTATTCGATTGAATGAAACGCACATTCTCAGCAATGCCGGCTTCTGCCTTTTCTATTCCGTCGCGGTCAGTGACTTCATAACACAGCACTCCCCTTAAACCAGCTTGGGCAACCACCTCTCCAATCACATCTAGGCTACCCTCTATGAAGTTTGGGCTGGCGTGGTGGTCAATCAAGGCGGTTGTGCCGTGCTTGATGGCATCCAATACACACACCAAAGCACTAGCACGAACGGCATCACGATCCAAAGATTTATCTAACAACCACCACAACCGCTGTAGGATTTGTGGGAAGTCCTTAGGTGCTTCGCCAGGGATCGCCATTCCGCGTGCATAGGAGCCATAGAAATGTGTGTGGGCACAGATGTTGCCGGGCATCAACAACTGCCCTTTCGCATCTAAGGTGTGGGCTTCGGGATATTTTGCTTGGAGAGCAACGGTTTCACCTAAGTCATGGATCAGTCCATCTTGGAAATATACCGCTTGATTTTCTAATATACGATTATTTTCTCCCCACGTGAGCAGAGTAGCATTGGTAATAAGCATCTTGTTTTATAACTCCCACATAATTTTATTTGTATGGATGAACATTGGTTGAAAGGAAGCCACCCATTCTCCATCTCGCATACGTTTTATACGTGATGTGCGTACAACGGGTTGCATATCTGCGTATGAATCTTGTTGCTGAGGGAAGAGGGTTGGCACATCATAGGGAATCCGTTCAGAAAGATGTGCGTCATCACGGAATAAATCTTTCAGTTCGTGTGCCGTTTCAAAACGATCCCATGTTGTATGAATGAAGGCAAGAGCACGCGCTGTTGAGTTTAGGATGGGGGGAGTTTTTGCCCGTAATTCTGCCAATTGTACACACAAGTAACGATGATGTGCGCGTGGATGATTGTGTTCTTTAGGGAGAATTTCCTGACGTGTCTTTAACTCCACCCCTAATCGCCGTGCATAAAAGGGAATCATCCCTCCATACACGGCATGCGCGTTCTTGCTGATGTAAAAAGCCATGTACTCAACATCAATACCATTGGGTTGTTGTTCAAGTGGGATGCGATAGACACGCTCTTGATTCAACAGATTCCAGTCTGTACGGCGATTGATGACTCCTACCAGTACACGGTCTTCCGCAAACATAAGTTAGATCTTAATTCCTTCTTTTTGGCGAACCTCTAACAGGCGTGCGTCAATTTCCGCAACTTTACGTTGATGCCCTTCCCACCAAGCTGGATCGCGTTGTGCGTCTAACTCTGACACGGTTTTGCCTTGTTGCTCCACCCACGTATAATACTTGAGGTTGTGCCAACGTTGTGAATTTACCGTAGAGGCATGCTGAACATAGTCGGTCTTAACCGCATGGAAAACCCGTTCAATGCGTGCTGCCGCTCCGGCTTCGTCTAACGCGCCATACTCTTCACGCAGGCGATCCACCACAGAGTAATAACGATCAAGGCTATCTGCCGCCGCCGTCACCACCACATCTCCCGCTTTGAATCCATATTCTTTGGCGGTTTTAATTGCGCCCAAGATGTGACAAATCCCGCTCACGCCAAACAACCCCTTGAGTTGTTGGGCAAGGGATTCTTCTACCCCATAGCGTTTCACAAGGGTGTCGATGCCCACATCTTCGGAGAACACTTGTAACCCACGCAAACAATCGCGGTCATCAATGCACATGATGGCATCCATGTTGAGGGTATTGTGTACCCATGTCACATGTTTATCACCGATGCCTTGAATCTCATGGGCACCATACCCATTGTTATAGAGTGTGGGACACTGAACGGGTTCTAAACCCACCACCTTACAATTAGGATAGAGTTGCTTCAAACGGTCTCCAGCCGCCAACGTGCCAGCACTGCCCATTGCCCAAACATAAGCGGCAACCTTGCCATTGCCCACACCATTAGCATGAAGAGACTGTACCAACTCTGCAATAGTGTTGCCGGTGACGTGGTAATGAAAGCGATAGTTACCCATCTCGTCAAACTGGTTTAGGATGCGCGTGTTGGGGTCTTGGCGCAGGCGGTGGGTTTCATCGTAGATTTCTTTGACGTTGCTCTCTGAACCAACGGTCTTGATAACCTTCGCGCCGTAGCTTTCAATGCGCTCAAACCGCTCACGGCTCATTTCTTCCGGCAAGACGACCACACTATTACAGCCCATTCGTCCACCCACCCATGCTCCCCCAATTCCGTAGTTCCCTGTCGAGGGCCACACAAGGCGGTGTTGCTTGGGGTCTACTTCTCCAAACAGAATCTTTTCTAACAAGACCGAATAAGCAGGTCCAACTTTATGGCTACCGGAAGGATATTTAGAGCCATACAAAACCACAATGGTAGCTGGCACGCCCGTTAGCTCATACGGTAAAACGATGTGGTGAACTTGGTCATCTGCCCCACGCCAATTAATGTTGAACAAGTTAATCGGATCAAGTGGGTCTGATTCTAGCGCGGTCAACGCGCGTTGCCGAATATCAGACGGAATCGAAACGGGATGGAGCATTTCCTCAAAAGTGGGTCCGAATATCATGATAGATTCCTTGACTTACCTAACTTACAAAAGTTCTTCTTCTAATACGCGCATTTCATTGAGCAACGCAGTGCGTTGTTCTGCCAGTTGGCGATATTCCTGCAATGCCAGCTCGGTCATATTGGCAGATGCCCCACCATATTTCATGATGAGTTGATCAATATGATAATCAATCAATTCATATTGACTGACCAAAGTTTGATAAATCTGTATCTTCTCTAGGATTGGATTGTCGTTCATCATCCCACACCACCTACGCTTGGGTTGTATCTTTGGGTGTATCAAAGCCGATCTTGGTTGCAACAATGTAGAGGGGACGACCACGCACCTCATCGAAGATTCGTGCCACATACTGCCCCATCACAAACAGAAAGAACAATTGGAAGGAACTCAACAAGAGTAGCAAAATAATGGTTGTTGCTTGACCGCCAAAGAAGCGTTCCCCCAACATCAATCGTAATCCAGAAATAATGGGGATGGCAATGACCGCTAAAGTCGCCAAGATGAAACTGACGTAGATCATGATCTGCAACGGGAAGTACGAAAATCCTACAATGGCATCCAGGGCAAATCGTACCATCTTAGTAAGGGGGTATTTTGTCTCACCCCATTTGCGTTCGTCACGGACATAATAAACGCCCGTTTGCTTAAACCCTATCCAACTGGTCATCCCACGTATGAAGCGGTTATGTTCCGGCATGGCATTCAAAACATCCACCACAGCACGATCCATCAAACGGAAATCGCCCGTGTCTAGTGGAATATCCACATCCGTGATTTGATAGATCACACGATAGAACAACTTGGCGGTAAAGAGTTTGAACCAACTTTCCCCTTTGCGTTCCGAACGAACGGCATACACGACTTGAAACCCTTCGTTCCACTTGGCAATCATCTCAAGAATCAATTCGGGAGGGTCTTGTAAATCCGCATCAATGATGATGACCGCATCCCCAGAAGTGTGTTGTAGTCCAGCTGTGACAGCAAGCTGATGTCCAAAGTTACGCGCAAAGTTAACCACCTTCACCCGTGAATCATGTTGTGCTAGGGATTGAAGTTTCTCTAATGAGCGGTCACGGCTTCCATCATTGACCGTCACCAGTTCCCACGTTTGTTGCGTTTGTTCCATGATCTCAACAATACGACGGTGCAACTCATCAATATTACCTTCTTCGTTGTAGATGGGTGCCACAATAGAGAAACGGATAGTGTTATTTACCATGCTTGGTTAATCGCCTTTAGAACGGAATTCAGATCAGGTTCAACCAGTAAACCATTTTGCGTCACCGATTGTTGCGCCCGTGCAACATCTTTTAAGCCGTTACCCGTCGAAACAAAAACAACCGATTCTTCAGAATGGATGTATCCTAATTGAATTGCACGCTCTATACCAGCATAAATTGCGGAAGAGGAAGGTTCAGCAAACACGCCCGTTAACCGCGCAAACTTAGGGATGGATGCCACAATCTCATCATCCGTCACGGCGACCAATGCCCCCTGCGTAGAACGCACCGCTCGCAATGCTTTCATGCGGTCACGTGGTAAGCCAGCAGAAATGCTATCAGCAAGCGTACTCACCTGCATGGGTTGCATATCTGTAGCATCCATATTGTCTTGCCATGCTTGAACCAAAGGAGAGCTTCCTTGTGCTTGAACGCCGATCAAGCGGGGAACTTTATCTATCCATCCTAGTTGATGCAACTCAACAAAGCCTTTGTGAATCCCCCCGATGATGCTTCCATCCCCAACACTAACCACAACCACATCGGGCACCTGCCACTGTAGTTGTTCGGCAATCTCGAATGAGACGGTTTTCTTGCCTTCGGTGGTGTAGGGATTGATGCCGGTGTTACGACAGTACCACCCTTTTTCCAAACAAACGTCATAGCACAGATCAAATGCCTGATCGTAAGTCCCCTTCACCAAAACCACTCGCGCCCCATATACCAGCAACTGGGCAATCTTTGCAATCGGCGCACTAGAGGGAACGAAGATCACAATATCCATTGCTTGGTGAATAGACGCTCCCACGCCCGCCAAAGCGGCAGCGGCGTTACCAGTGCTGGCAGTGCTGACAGTCGTGATCCCGCGCGACATCGCCACGGCTACCACCATAGAACTAGCACGGTCTTTGAGAGAGGCGGTTGGGTTTGCTCCATCATCTTTGACCCAAGCGCGTGCTAACCCTAATGCTTGTGCCAAGCGAGGAGCTTCATAGAGGGGTGTCCCACCAACCGCTAACGGAGGAACGGGGGCATCTGATGCAAGGGGAAGTAACTCACGATACCGCCACATTCCTCTATTGGGATTAGCCATAAGACGATCGCGGTCAAGGGTGGAACGCAACCGTTCATAATCGTAAAGCACATCCAAGGTTGCCACTTGCCCTATTGCAGGATTGAAATACTCTGCCTGTGTGGGAGAAAAGATTGCACCGCTAACGGTATCTTGTAGATGTAGAATTTCCGCCATACTTACCCCGGAATCACCCGTGTTCCTGTTTCACCTTGCACCGCTGACAACAAATTTTCTGGATTAGTAATGATCGCTAGGGGTCCGCCGTTTTGAACGAAGTCCACACACGCCTCTACTTTAGGAAGCATACTGCCGGGTTTGAAGTGCCCCTCACTGGTATATTGACGCGCTTCGCGTAAAGTCATGGCGGCTAGAGTGCGTTGTTCGGGGGTATTGAAGTTCAGTGCCACTTGTTGCACGCCTGTTGAGATCAAGAAAATGTCAGCGCGTACCATTTGTGCCAACACGCTAGAAGCAAGGTCTTTATCAATGACTGCTTCTAAGCCACGTAAACTGCCCATCTCATTACGCATGACCGGCACGCCCCCTCCGCCACAGGCAACCACAATATATCCTTGCATCATCAAGTCATGAATGGGAATGAACTCGTGAATCTTGCGCGGTTTAG